>JAJYEB010000070.1:6589-8182 GCA_021790375.1 Chloroflexota bacterium
GGCCGCGTCGCACAACCGGCTTGCCGCCGCGCTCGAGCGGCGCGACCGGGTGGTGTGGCGGTCCCTGGAGGCGCTGGAGGCGCTGCGCCCGGAACGCGGCCCCGCGAACCTGCTCGGCGACGTGCTCGAGGGGGCACGCTCGATCTTCGACCTGGATGCCTGCTGGCTGCGGGACGGGACCGGCGCCGTAATCGCCGCGTCGCCTCCGGGTCCCCCTCCGACGGCGACTGACCCGACCCTCGTGTCCGCCGACATCGACGCGATCCCCGGCAGCCGCCTCGAGGGCACAGGAACGTCGGTCGGGTCGTGGACCGTCGCCGACCGCGCGCTGTTCGGGCTGTTCGCGCGTGAGGCCGGGGTGGCGCTGCGCAGCGCCGGGCTCCACGAGGACACCTCGCGGCGGGCCGAGCGACTCGGGCGCGCCAACGAGCTCCAGCGCGAGTTCGTGCGGGGCCTGGGCCACAACCTGCAGGCGCCCCTGGCCCGGATCCTCATGTCGTCCGAGGATCTGGTCACGGCAACCTCGCAGGGTGAGGACGGCCGCCGCCACGCGGAGGCGATCAACGCCGACGCGGACCGTCTCACGCGCGTCGTGCGCGAGCTGCTCACCGCGACGCGGCTCGACGCGGGCATGTTCGTGCCACAGGCGGAGCCGTTCGCGCTCGCTCCGGCCGTCCGCAGAGCGTGGCATGCGCTGGCGTCGGACCGCCAGCTGGACCTGCTCGATCGAAGCGCCGGCTGGCTGGCGGTGGGCGATCGGGACGCGGTGGAGCAGGTCGCATGGATCCTGCTCGACAACGCCGTCCGCTATGCCCCGTCGGGGCCGGTCCACGTGAGCATCACGGCTGCGGGAGACCGCGAGGTGCTGGTCCGGGTACACGACGAGGGCCCCGGTGTGCCCCGGTCCGAACGCGGCCTGGTCTTCCGGCGGTTCCAGCGCGGCTCGACCGCGCGCGGCCACGACGGGACCGGGCTGGGGCTCGACGTGGCCCGCCGGCTGGTGCGCGCGATGGGCGGTCGGCTGCGCTACGAGGAAGCACCCGAGGGAGGCGCCACGTTCGCGTTCACGCTGCGGGCCGAGCCGGCAACGGGGCCCGAATGAGGTCCGAGGCGGGGGCCGGAGGCGGCCACGTGGCGGCGGCCGAGCGCCGCGACGCAGGGCCCGGCAAGCGCCGCCGCACTGCTATCCTCCTCCCATGATCATGGCTCCGCGGCCCGTGCGGATCCTGCTCGTCGACGATGACCCGAACCTGCTGGTGGTGCTCGTCGACCAGCTGCGCGACGACGGCTTCGAGGTCGTCACGGCGCGCGACGGGTTCGAGGCACTGCGACGGCTGGAGCAGGGCTGGCCCGACCTCCTGATCGTCGACCTGATGATGCCGCGCATGGACGGGCTGACACTCGCCCGGCAGGTGAAGGAGCGCGCCGACCTGCCCGTGATCGTGCTGTCGGCGATCGACACCGGCGACTCCAAGGCGAGCACCCTCGAGGCGGTCGCCGAGGACTACGTCACGAAGCCGTTCCACTACCCGGAGCTGCGGGCGCGGATCCACCGGGTGCTGCGGCGGGTGGGCGACCAGGTGCCGTCCGGGG
>JAJYEB010000071.1 GCA_021790375.1 Chloroflexota bacterium
CAGGTGCGCGGCCCAGCGGTGGATGTTGCGGGTCAGCAGGCCGAAGACCACCTGCGACTGGATCTGCAGGATGTCGGTGTATGCCTGCGTGGCCGACGGCACGTAGAAGAACATCAGGTAGACGCCCGTCACGACCAGGACCAGGAACAGGAAGAACGAGAGGCCGCCGAGGCAGAACGTGTAGGCGAACTTCACCGCGTGCTGGCGCACCCGCACGGGATGGAGGTGCAGGAACACGTTGTTCATGACCGCCATCGCGCGCGAGCGCTCGTCGGTCGGGTAGGCCTGCCGGAAGACCGACCGCCAGACCGCGCTGCGGCGGATCGACTGGTCGACCCGCTCGAGGAAGCTCACCTGCTGCCACCTCCCGTGACCGGCGTGTTGTCCTGGCCGAAGAGCCCGAGCTGGGCGTCGCGGTAGCTCTCCTTGTAGAGCCACCCGTCGCTGCTGACTTCCTGGAGCTCGAACCGCTCCATCGTGATCGCGTCGTACGGACACCGCTTGACGCACAGGGCGCAGCGGATGCAGCGCTCCTCGTCGAGCACCATCGCGGCGCCGGTCTGCCAGCCGTACGCCTCCACGAGCTCGGGGAGCGCCTCCTCGGACTTCATCTGGCTGACGTCGACCATGTGGATGACGCCCTCGGGGCACACGTCGGCGCAGGCGCCGCACAGCACGCAGCGGAACGGGTCGAACCAGATGTTGTAGTTGCACATCAGGCAGCGGGTCGACTCGGTGACGGCGTCCGTGGCGCCGTAGCCGCGCTCGACCGGCTGGGTGAAGTTCACCGCCGGGTCGGTGGAGGGCATGCGCGCCGGCGGCGGCACCATGGGGACGTGCTGGCGGGGGATGGCGTCCCAGAACTCCGGCATCTCGTGGCGCCAGGAGCTGACCACCCGCACGTTCGCGCGGATCTCGACCCGGGAACGGCCCGAGAGGTAGCGGTCGATCGAGAAGGCGCACTTCTTGCCGTGGCCCGCCGCCTCGATCAGCGTGGTGGGGCCGGTCACGAAGTCGCCGCAGGCGAAGACGCCCTTGACGTTGGTGGCGTAGGTGCCCGGATCGACGCGGATGCGGCCGCGCGCGATCTCGAAGCTCGACTGGACCGGCAGGAACGTGTTGTCGGCCGCCTGGCTCACCGCCGGGATCACCGTTTCGGCCGGGATCACGAACTCGGTCCCCGGGATCGGGACGGGCGAGCGGCGACCGCTGGCGTCGGGCTCGCCGAGCCGGTTCCGGATCATCCGCACCCCGGTGAGCCGGCCGTCCTCCCCGATCAGCTCGACCGGGCTGACGAGGAACTCCATGCGGACGCCCTCGCGCTCCGTCTCGCCCAGCTCCTCCTCGTCGACCACCAGCTCCGAACGGGTCCGCCGGTAGGCGATCGTGACGCGCTCGGCGCCGTAGCGGAGGCTGGTGCGCGAGCAGTCCATGGCGGTGTAGCCGCCGCCGATCACCACCACGTCGCGGCCCACCTCGAGCGGCTCGCCGAGGTTCGCCTTGCGCATGTAGTCGACGCCGTACTGGATCCCGGCGAGGTCGCCGCCCGGCAGGTCGAGCGGCACGGGGTCCATGGCCCCGGCCGTGATGGCGACCGCATCGAACCGCTCCTGGAGCGCCTCGAACGAGACGTCGCGCCCGATCCTGGTGTTGTAGTGGAACCGCACGCCCAGGCGCTCGATGAGCCGGACGTCCATCTCGATCGCCTCGCGAGGGAGGCGGAACGCGGGCACGCCGATCAGCATCGTGCCGCCCGCGTAGGGCAGCTCGTCGAACACGTCGACCCGGTAGCCGGCGGTGGCGAGCTCCCGCGCGACCGACAGCCCGGCCGGACCGGCGCCCACGATGGCGACCGTCTCCTCCCGGGGCGTGATCGCCGGCATCTCGTCCGGGATCCCCGAGGCCGCGTGCCACTCGGTGAGGAAGCGCTTCATGGCCCGAATGGCCAGCGGACGGTCGATGTCGCCGCGGCGGCACGCGCGCTCGCAGGGGGCGGAGCAGACGTAGGCGCACATCGCCGCGACAGGGTTCGGCTCGCGGGCCAGGATGTACCCCTCCTCGAAGCGCCCCTCCGCGGCCAGGTTCAGGTAGCCGCGGCAGTTCGTCCCGACGGGGCACGCCTCCTGGCACTCGATGTTGCACTGCAGCCAGGACGCGTCGACGGGCTGGACGAGGAACTCCTGGTTCGGGTCGATCGCCACGGTCGGATCGGCTCTCCGCTTGCAGGGAATGGAGCTGGGGGACGCCGGAGGAGATCGTCGGTCGCTGACTGCGGGCGAATCTACCATCGGACCCGCGAGATCCGCAAAGACCGCCACTCGGCCACCGGAAACAGGGCCGAGTGGCACTGGAACGAGGCCGCGGAAAGCGCCATTCGGCCGCCGACCGGGCCGGCCCGATCCTCCGGCGATCGTCACCCTGCCCCGGGATCAGGTTGACGCCGCCTGCGCTTCCCCGTAGGCTCGACTTCCAGGATGCGACGCCCGACGCCCTCTGCGCTTGCGAGCCCGCGATGAACCTCCCGGGTCCCGCCCTCGTCGCGGTGGGCGCGCTCGCCGGGGCCGTGTGCGTCGGCCTCGCGCTCTGGCTGGCCGCCTGGCGCCGCCCGCCCGAGGTCCACCTGACGATCACCCGCAACGCCCTGCCGCCGCGCGAGCCGCAGCCGCCCCTCGACCGCAGCGATCCGGTCGCGGTACGCCCGGGCGAACCGGGCCGGACGCTCCCCTCCTCCGTGGCGCTGCGGATCGCGTCGGGGGCGGACCCGGTCCTCAATCGCCTGCTCGCCCTCCCCGGGCCGGAGGCCATGCCCGAGGTGGGCCGGGTCGGGTCGCCGGCGCTCGCCCTTGCCTCGGCGCGCGCCGGGTTCTCGATGGGCAGGACGGGTGACGCGACGGTCCGGCCGGCGTGGGGTGACGCCGCGGACGGCCCGGTGCCGGCGCAGGCGACGGCCGACCCGCAGCCGGACCGTGCGCCGGACAGAGCGCAGCCGGACCGCGCGCCGGCGAGGCTGCCGTCGGAGCCGGTGACCGACGTCCCGGTGCCGGTGCAGGCCACCGGCAACCCGATCCCGGGGCCCGCGCTCGACGGCCCGGCTCCGGATCGCGGCGACGCCAGTCCCGCGGACGTGGACCCGACGGCCGACGGCCCGTGCGCTGCCGAGCGCCGTCTTCTCCGGGAGCTGACCGCCGTCATCGAGCGTGCACGTGCCGCGTACGACGAGGCGATCGAGACGCAGCGCCGGACGCAACGCGAGTACGACGCCAGCGTGGCGCGCCTGGAGTCCGCGACGCGCGCGATGGATGGACGCCGCATCCTCGAGGAGAAGGACGCGGCGCAACGGCGGTTCCGCACGGAGCGACTGTCCGCGCGCGATGCCACCGCGGTCGAGGAGGCGGCGGGCCGGTGGCTTGCCACCGTGAACCAGCTCAACGTCCGGGTGCGCGATGCACAGCGCGTCGCGGGTGTGGAGCGCCGTCGCGTGACCCGCATGGTGTCCGAGCTCGAGGCGTGCGCCGCTCGCGCCGACGCAACCCGGATCTCGCTCGAGTCGGTGGAACAGCGGAGGCAGCAGGCGCGCGAAGCGCTCGCGGCCTGCGAGGAACTGCAGGTCGCCCGTCTCCAGGCAGCCAGGATGGCGGCGACGGCGCCGCCCGCCGAACATCCGGCGGCCGCAGCCCCGGCGGCCGCAGCCCCGGCGGCCGCAGCCCCGGCGGCCGCAGAGGCTGCCCGGGATGCGCAGACTGCCCCGATCCCGGAGGACGTCGACTCGGACCTCGAGCTCCTGGAGCGCGTCCCGACGGCCCCCGCCACGGTGCTCGCGGGCATCGTGAGCGGCGACGACGCGCTGCTGGAAGATGTGGTGGCGGAGCTCGCCGCGGGTTCCGACGACGAGTCGCGACGCTGGCGCCTCGGGCTCTCGGCATTGCGTGACGCGATCGTCGCGGCGGCGATCGAAGCCGCCGCCATCGACCTGCCGGCCGATCAGCCCTTCTGGTCGGAGTTCACGGCCACCGAGGCACGCGAGATCGCCGAGGCGCTGGCCAGCCTGGGATATCGCTTCGACGGGCGCGCAGGCTTCGCCGACGACCGCGTTCCCTCGACGCGCGACCTCGCCCTGTCCGTCGGGTACGCCGGCCTCGATCCACGCCGGATCCGCCGCTGGCCGTCGGCCACGGAGATCCCGCTGCTGTTCCGCGGCGCCCGCGTCGCCGCCGCCGAGTTCGTGACCATGGGGGCACCAGACCTCTCGCTCGGCGAGATGGTCGGCATGCTCGGCCGGCGCGCTCCCGATCTCACGTCGCTGTGGGACGAGTGGGGCCGGGCCCGGCCGGTGCTGGCCCGGACCCGTCGCTGACCCGGGGGGACGCGGAGCCCGTCAGCGCTCGATCCGGATGACCCGATACGGCTCGGCCGCGGCCAGCCCCAGCAGCGCGCCCTGCTGCGCCAGCCGTTCGCGAACGCGCTGCTCGGTCGCCCCGGGATCGCGCAGCTGGCTCGCGTGTGCCCGCAGGGCCAGCAGCTTCCGATCGACGTACCCGCTGACGTCCACCCACTCGTCCGGCTCGGCCGGCCAGAAGAGGTAGATGCGGTGCACGACATGCGGCGCCAGCCCGGACTTCGCGAGGTGCGGGAACGCCATGGCATTGCGCGCCGCGGGGTAGACGGCATCGACCGCCGCCATCCCGGCCGCCCGGTGGTCCGTGTGCTGGACGAACCCATCGGCAGTGAACAGGTGCGTCGGATCCGAGGTCATGACCGCGTCGGGCCGCATCTCGCGGATGAGCCGGACGAGCGCCTCGCGCAGCGGGAGATCGTTCTCCAGCGCACCGTCCGGCTGGTGCAGGAAGTGCACGGCACGGTACCCGACGATTTCCGCGGCGGCGCGCTGCTCGGCCTCCCGGAGCAGTCCCAGCTCGACCGGATCGGTGTCCGGATCGTCCGCCCCGGCGTCGCCGCTGGTGCAGCAGACGAGCTCGGCCACCGTGCCCCGGTCGATCCAGCTGGCGACGGTGGCGGCCGGCCCGAAGTCCGCGTCGTCGGGATGGGCGACGATCACCAGGAGGCGTTCCGGCCGCTCGCCGTGGAGCACGGGCCCCGCCGACGCGGCAGCCGCGGAATCCGCCGTCATGCGTCTGCCGTCCGCCCGGTCGCCGCGCCCAGCTCGCGCAGCGCCGCCAGGACCTCCGCCGCGTGGCCCTCGGGTCGCACGTGCTCCCAGGCGCGGGCGATGCGCCCCTGTCCGTCGACGAGGAACGTCTCCCGCGCGTTGCCCCAGTACGTCCGCCCGTAGCGGGACTTCTCGACCCATACGCCGTATGCGTCGGCCACGGCGTGATCGCCGTCCACGAGCAGCGGGAACGGGAGCCCGTGCTGCTCGCGGAAGCGGGCGTGGCTCCGCTCGTCCTGCGGGCTTACCCCCCACACCTCCGCGCCGAGTGCGCGGATCTCGGCGCTGGCATCCCGGAACTCGCAGGCCTCGGTGGTGCAGCCGGGGGTCGAATCCCTCGGATAGAAGTAGATCACGACGGGGTGGGGGCGCTGCGCGGAGAGCCGGTGGCGCCTCCCTGCGTCGTCGGCAAGCTCGAAGTCGGGGGCCTCGTCCCCGGGTTGCAGGTGAGCCATGCCGGACAGCATAGCCGCGCCCGGGAAGGCTGCCACCAGCGGCGCCGGTGATCGCCGGGTGGCCACGCCTCGAGCCGGATCCGCCCCAGCCTTGGTCACAGCAGCCCGGCGACCAGCACGCCCGCCGCCACTGCCAGGCCGGCGATCAGCACGAGCGCGTCCGGGCGGCCGAGCGTGATCGGGCGGTACACGCCCCGCGCGCGATCGGTGTCGAAGCCGCGGGCGTCCATCGCGAGTGCCATCCGCTCGGCACGCCGGATCGCGGTGATCAGCAGGACCAGCAGTTGCCCGCCGAACGCGGTCACGCGGCCCAGCGGCCCGCGGGGCTCGATCCCCCTGAGCCGCCGCACCGTCCGGATGGCCGTCCAGTCGGCCGCGAGCAGTGGCACGATCCGCAGCGCCGCGAGCGTCCCGTACGCAAACCGGTACGGCACGCGCCACTGCTGTACCAGGGAATCCGCGAGCTCGGTGGGGTCCGACGTGGCGAAGACGAGGAGGCTCACCAGCGCGATCACCGCCAGGCGCAGTGCGATGGCGACGCCGGCCCACAGGGCGATGCCCGTGATCCGGAGCGGACCGGCCTGCACGGCGGCCGCCACGGAGGGGTCGCCGTTGGCCGGGTTGACCAGCACGGTGAGCAGCCCGAGTCCGAGCGCCGCGAGGCCCAGCGGCGCGAGCCGGCGCGGCACCCGGCCGAGCGGCAGGCCGGAGAGTAGGACCAGCGCCAACGTTCCGGCGACCCCGAGCGCGAACGGCACCAGCGGACCGGCGGCGAGCACCGCGACCACGAGCCAGACCACCCCGACGACGATCCGGGTCACCGGCGCGACCCTCGTGAGCAGCGCCGGCCGGACCGGCTCGAGCGGCGCCGGCAGGAAGCTCACCGGGAGAGCCCCGCGTGTCGCCCGGGGAGCGGACGGGGGCTGCCCGCGACGTCGACCCCATCCCGCCACGGACCGGGCGGGAAGTACGGGGGGTCGGCGAGGAATGCCGCCGGCGGTCCGTCGAACACCACGCGGCCGTGATCGAGCGCGATCACCCGGTCGCAGCCGGGGATGAGCCGCGGGTCGTGCGTGGCCATGACCTGCGCCTGCCCGTCCAGGCGAAGCACGTCGAGGAGGTCGACCACCGCGTCGGCGCCGCGCCGGTCGAGCCCGAAGGTGGGCTCGTCGAGCAGCAGGATCAACGGCCGGGCGATGCTTGCGGCGGCGATCCCCAGCCGGCGCTGCTCTCCTTCGCTGATGCGAAACGGATCCTCCGCCGCGAGCGGTGCCAGCCCGAACCGCTCCAGGGCGGCGCCGACGTCCGGGTCCGCGGGATCCGGAACGCGGCCCAGCGCGGGGAGTCCGGCCGCGATCTCGGCCGCGCAGGTCCGCCCGACGAAGCCGAGCTCCGGATTCTGGAAGACGAGTCCGAGCAGGCGGACGAGCTCGCCCCCTCGCAGGCGCCTCGTGTCGATGACCGGGATGGCTGTGCCGTCGCCCACCCGAACCGAGCCGGCGTCCGGCCGCCGGATGCCCGCCAGCACGAAGAGCAGCGACGACTTGCCCGATCCGTTGGGCCCCACCAGCGCCACCCGCTCGCCGGCGTGGAGATCGAGCGTGACCCCGGAGACCGCGGGATCCCGCGAGCCACCCGGAGCCGCGGGGTAGCGGACGGTGAGCTCCCGGGCCCGCAGCAGCGGATGAGGACGGGCCGGCCCCCGATCGTCTCCTGGACCGGGGCCCGCCAGGTCCGGGTGTGCCGACGCCCGGCCGGCGCCCGAGGCGTCCGGTTGCCCCCCGACCGGCCCGGGGGCCGCCCACGCCTGCCATGCGCGCGGCACCCAGCTGCCCAGCCCCTCCAGCGTGCGCGCATGTGCCCGGCCGATCTCGCCGGGTTCCCCCACGGCCAGCTGACGGCCCGCATCGTCCAGGAGGAGGACCAGGTCGGCAAGCGGCAACGCCGCCTCGAGGCGGTGCTCCACGATCACCACCGTGCGTTCGCGTGACCGGACCAGGGATTCGAGCCGCTCGAACACGCCCTCCATGCCGGGTGGATCGAGGTTCGCGGTCGGCTCGTCCAGCACCACGAGCCCCGGCATCGGTGCCAGGACATCTGCGATCGCGAGGCGCTGCTGCTCCCCGCCCGAGAGCGTGACGGTGGACCGTCGCTCGAACCCGGCCAGGCCCACGACGCCGAGCATCTCGCGCACGCGGGCATACATCGCCTGCCGCTCCCAGCCGCGGTTCTCGAGACCGAAGGCGACCTCGTCCTCGACGCGTGGCATCACCATCTGGCTCTCAGGCTCCTGGAACACGATCCCCGCCCGGCCGCTGACGAGCTGGATGGGGGTCGCCGCGACGTCGAGCTCACCGACGCGCAGCGATCCGGACCAGGTCCCGGGCAGCTCGTGCGGGACCAGACCGGTGAGCGCCCGTGCGAGGGTGCTCTTGCCGCTGCCGGACGGCCCGATCAC
>JAJYEB010000072.1 GCA_021790375.1 Chloroflexota bacterium
GACCTGGGCGACCAGCAGGCGGCCCTCTTCGGCCAGACGTGCTTCTCCGCCGGCGAGGCGAAGAACACCTACGGCACGGGCTGCTTCATGCTCCTGAACACGGGCACCAAGCCGATCCAGTCCAAGAGCGGCCTCCTCACCACCCTGGGCTACAAGATCGGCAAGGAGCCGGCCGTGTATGCCCTCGAGGGCTCCATCGCGATCACCGGCGCCCTGGTGCAGTGGCTGCGCGACAACCTGGGCATGATCAAGACCTCGCCCGAGATCGAGGAGCTGGCCAAGACCGTCGACGACAACGGCGGGGTGTACTTCGTGCCGGCCTTCTCGGGCCTCTTCGCGCCGTACTGGAAGAACGACGCACGTGGCGTGATCGCCGGCCTGACCCGCTACGTCAACAAGGGCCACATCGCCCGGGCAGTGCTCGAGGCGACGGCCTGGCAGACCCGCGAGGTGCTCGACGCGATGAACGCCGACTCCGGCGTCGCGCTGACCGCCCTCAAGGTCGACGGCGGCATGGTGTACAACGAGCTGCTCATGCAGTTCCAGTCCGACGTCCTCGCGGTGCCGGTCATCCGCCCGAAGGTGGCGGAGACGACGGCCCTCGGCGCTGCCTACGCGGCCGGCCTCGCGGTCGGCTTCTGGAACGCGGTCGAGGACCTGCGCGCCAACTGGCAGAAGGACAAGGAATGGCATCCGCAGATGGACGCCGCCACCCGCGACAAGGACTACAAGCTCTGGAAGAAGGCCGTCACTCGGACGTTCGAGTGGGTCGAGAACCACTGAGCACCTGAACGAATCCGGACCCCGGAGGCCGGGTCGGAGAGCCAGCAATGAGCCTTGAGAACCGTTCGCCCGCACCGCACGTCGTGATCGTGGGTGGGGGCGGCACGGGCGGGGCGCTGGCCCTCGACCTGGTCCTTCGGGGCCTCCGGGTCACGCTCGTCGAACGCGGCGAGATCACCTCCGGGACCACGGGCCGCCACCACGGCCTGCTCCACAGCGGGGCACGGTACGCGGTCAACGACGCGGAATCCGCGGTCGAATGCATCGAGGAGAACCAGCTCCTGCGCCGCGTGGCGCCCGGCTCGTTCGAGGAGAACGACGGGCTCTTCGTCGGCATCGACGACGAGGACATGGCGTACGGGGAGAAGCTCTTCGCCGCGTGCGGAGCGACCGGGATCCCTGCCCGCTGGCTCTCGCCCGCCGAGGCGCTCCGCCTCGAGCCCAACCTCAACCCGGCGCTCAAGGGCGCAATCCAGGTGCCCGACGCCACCTTCGACGCGATGCGCCTGCCGCTCCGCTGGTTCGCTTCGGCGAAGGCTCGCGGCGCGGTGATCGAGCCCTTCTGCGAGGTCACCTCGTTCGTCGTGCGCGACCGGTGCGTGGCGGGCGTGCGCGGACGCGATCACCGCAGCGGGAAGGACTTCGAGATCGGCGCCGACCTCGTGGTCAACGCCGGCGGGCCGTGGGCCGAGAAGATCGCCGCGATGGCCGGGGTCGACGTTCCGATTCAGCCGTCCCCGGGCGTCCTCCTGGCCCTGCGCGGCCGGCTGTGCAACATGGTCGTCAACCGCATGCACAAGTCGGGTGACGGCGACATCGTCGTCCCGCAGCGGGCACTGTCGATCGTCGGGACCAGCTCCTGGGTCGTGGAAGATCCCGACGATCTCGGCGTGCCCGAGGACCACGTCCAGAAGATGTACCAGGAGGGGGCGAAGCTGATCCCGGCGGTCATGTCCGCGCCGTTCCGCCAGGCCTGGTCGGCCGCCCGCCCGCTGATCGGGTCCCGCGAGGCGTCCACCGGCCGCGAGCTCAGCCGCACCTTCAAGTGCTTCGACCACCTGGAGCAGGACGGCGTGGAGGGCTTCGTCACGATCTCGGGCGGCAAAGCGACCACCGCCCGCGCCATGGCGGAGACGACCGCCAACGTCATCTGCGGCAAGCTCGGGGTCGATGCGCCCTGCCGGACGCGCGACACCGTCCTGCTGCCGCACACGGCCCACTACGCGGCATGAACCGATGAGCGACTCCGTCACGTTCCGGGTGCACCGCTTCAAGCAGGGCGATGCGGCGTCCCACCACGACAGCTTCGAGTTCGAGCCGGGGCCGCGCTCGACGGTGCTGGATGCCCTGACCGCCATCCGCCGCACGCAGGACCCGACCCTCACCCTCCGGCACTCGTGCTTCCACGCTTCCTGCGGGACGTGCGGCATGAAGGTGAACGGCCGGGAGGTCCTCGCGTGCGTGACCAACGTGCGCGAGCTCGGCACCGGCGAGGTGACGGTCGATCCACTGGACAACGCCCCCCTGGTCAGCGACCTGGTGGTGGACATGGGCCCGTTCTTCGCGCGGCTCAACGCGGTGGAGCGTCCCCTGGTCCGGGAGAGCGAGCTGGTGCCCGGGGCCCACACGGCGTCGGGCATTCCGCAGCCCCTCCGCTACGAGGACTGCATCGAGTGCGGGATCTGCATCTCGGCCTGCCCGATCGCCGCCACCGACCCGGAGTACCTGGGGCCCGCGGCGCTCGCCGCCGCCGACCGGGTGCGCGAGGAGCCGCGGGGTGGTGACGTCCCCTTCGTGCTCGGCCTGGCGGATGACCCGCACGGCGCCTGGCGCTGCCACGTGGCGTTCGAGTGCAGCGAGGCGTGCCCGTCGAACGTGGATCCGGCGGGTCACATCATGCAGCTGCGTCGCTCCCTGATCGGGCGCCGCTGGAGGGCCCTGCTCGCACAGCCAGTGGAGGCCGGACGATGACCGACCGAACCGCGCCCACGGGGCGGACTGCGCTGCCGGACGCGACGGCGCCGTCCAGTGCCCGCCGCCGGGGGGTCGCCGGCTGGGTGGACGTCCGCGGCCGCCGGCTGGGCGGCTGGGCGTTCATCCTCAACCGGGTCACCGGCCTGGGCGTCCTGTTCTACCTGTACCTGCACCTGCTGGTGCTCTCGCAGCTGGCGATCGGCCCGGGTGCCTGGGATTCCCTCCTGAAGAACTGGTTCCTGAACCCGGTGTTCCTGGTTCTCGACGTGGTGCTGCTGGCGGGCCTGCTGATCCATGGATTGAACGGGATCCGCGTCTCCCTGGTCGGGTTCGGGCTGGTGGTGAGCCGCCAGAAGGCGCTGCTGGGCGCGTTCGGTACGATCGGGGCCATCGTGCTGCTGATCGGCACGCTGATGTTCATCAGCCATGGGGGTTGAGGCGATGACGGGCCCGACCGACGAGTTGCGCGCGGCGCCGGGAGGCGGGCGCGAGCTTCCCGAGCGCTGGGCGCCCGAGGAGCGTGACACGCTGCCCGGCGTGGGGTGGGCGTGGCAGGCGATCACCGGGGCGCTGGTGCTGGTGCTGCTCACGCTGCACATGATCGCGAACCACTTCGTGGTCCAGGGCGGTCTGCGCGACTACCAGCAGGTGATCGCCTACATCACCAACCCGATCATCCTGCCCCTGGAGACGCTGTTCCTCGTGGTGGTCAGCTGGCATGGCCTGCTCGGGCTCCGGGCGGTGATCTTCGACTTCGGACTGAGCGCCCGCGCCGAACGGATCGTGACGCGCGTGTTCGTGGTGGTCTGGCTGGCCACGATCGTGTACGGCGTGACGCTCCTGGCCATCCTCGTCACCCGCCCGTGAGCGCGACAGGGGAAGGCGCGGTGGACGGCCCGGGGGGCGGACCGTCCACGCCGCTGGTCGGCGTGGTCGTGGCGTCGCACTCGGTTCGCGTCGCCGAGGGGATCGTCGAGCTGGCGCTCCAGATGGCCCGCGAGCAGGCCCCGGACATCCGGGTGATCGCGGCGGGCGGCGCGGCGGACGGCACGCTCGGCGAGGATCCGGGGCGCATCGCAGCGGCGATCGAGGCAGCCGACGCGGGGGCGGGCGTGGTGGTGCTGGTGGACTTCAACGGCGCGGTGCACGCGACGCGGTTCGCGCTCGAGAGCCTGCTCGATCCCGCCCTCGCGGAACGCGTCCGGGTCAGCGGTGGCCCGCTCGTCGAGGGCGCCGTGTTCGCCGCCGTCCAGGCGAGCGTCGGGGACGATCTCGAGACCGTGCACGCGACGGCCGAGGCGGCCGCGTCCTACGACAAGCACGTTGCCGACTGACGCGCCGGCACCGGGGCGGCCGATGCGGATCGCGGTGATCGGGGCCGGATCGGTGGGCTGCGTGCTGGCAGGGTGCCTCGCGGAGGGCGGCCAGAGCGTGACCCTGGTGGGCCGCTCCGCGCCCGAGCGTCCGGGCCGGGGGACGCTCGAGCTCGTCGGTCCCGGCGAGGGTCGCCGGACGGTGGAGGTGGAGCGGCGGGACGGCGCGGCCGGCCTGCCGGCGGACCTCGATGCGGCGATCCTCGCCGTGAAGCGGTTCGACCTCGAGGCCGCGACCGACGTGCTGCGGGACCTCCCCGGAGTCCCCGCGGTCACGGTCCAGAACGGGATCGGCGCGGAGGAGCTGGTGGCGGGACGGCGCCCCGGGGCCGGCCTGATCGCCGCGTCACTGACCACGGCGGTGGGCCTCGGGCCGGGCGGCGAGGCGCTGTGGCTGAACCGTGGCGGCATCGGCCTCGCGCGCATGGAAGGGGAGATCGACGAACTCGTGGCGGCGCTGGCCGGGGCGTTCGACGCGGGAGGCCTGCGGGCGGCCGTGTATCCGGACGCGGCCGCCATGAAGTGGTCCAAGCTACTCGGCAACCTGGTGGGGAACGCCACGAGCGCGCTGATCGACCTGGACGTGAGCGCGGTCTACGCGGACCCGGCGCTGTACGCGATCGAGCGGAGGCAGGAACTGGAGGCGCTCGCCGTGATGACGGCGCTCCGCCTGCGTCCGGTGGCCCTGCCCGGTGCCGACGTCCCGCTGCTCGCGCGGGCCTTCCGGCTGCCGGCCGCGCTGGGCCGGCCCGTCCTGGCACGGATCCTGGGGCGGGCGCGCGGCGGGAAGATGCCGTCCCTCAGGATCGCCCTGCTCCGGGGACCCGCCCCGACCGAGGTGACGTGGCTCAACGGCGCGGTGGCCGCGGCGGCCGTGCGCACGGGGATCGGAGCCCCGGTCAACGCCACGCTCTCCCGGCTGGTCGAGGAGGCCGCCTCCGATCCCGCGCGGCGGGAGTGGTTCCGGGGGCGCCCCGATCGCCTCGTCTCGGCGGTGGTCGGGTCGCTGGCGAGCGGCTGACGGGCCGGCTCCCCGCCGGACACGGGGGCCCGTGCCTGGCGCCGGGGTGCGCGGGGCGGCACCGTATACTCGCCCGTCATGGACGTGGGAGCCGTGGTCCGGGCCGTCGCGGTCGTGGTCGTCGCGTATCTCGTCGGCGGGATCCCCTGGGGGGTCATCGTGGCCCGGCTGGCCGGGGGACCCGATCCGAGGTCGATCGGGAGCGGCCACACCGGCGGAGCGAACGTGGCGCGCGCACTGGGGCTGCGCTTCGCGGTGCTCTCGGGGTTCCTCGACATCTGCAAGGGGATCGCCGCGGTGCTGATCGCCCGGCTCGTCGGCGCCGGGGCGGTGGTGGAGATCCTGGCCGCCCTCGCCGCGATCATCGGGCACAGCCGCTCGCCGTTCCTCGGCATGCAGGGGGGCAGGGGAGTCTCGGCCGGGTTCGGCGGGCTGCTGGTGATCCAGCCGATCGTGGCGGTGCTGATCATCCCGGTGTTCGCGATCGTGTTCCTGGCCAGCCGCTACTCGTCGCTGGCGTCGCTGACGGGCTCCGCGGCGGCTGGCGTGGGCCTTGCCGCGATCGCCGCGTTCACCAACCAGCCGCCCGTCTACTACGGCTATGCGATCGCGGGGCCGCTGCTGATCTGGGTGTTCCACCACGACAACATCGCCCGCCTGCTCTCGGGCACGGAGCGACGCTTCGGCCGGCCGCCAGGCGCCCGCTAGATGTCAGGGCCGGCCCGTCGCGACGTCGCGAGCCCGGACATCTCGGGATCGGATCGAGGGGTGCTCGTCACCCTCGCGGACCTGACCTGCGAAACCTGCGGCAGCTACGTACACCCGTTCCTGGATCGCTGTCCCGGCTGCGACGCGCAGCGCCGTTCCCTCTACGAAGCCCTGCTGGCCGACCCGACGCTGGACATGCGCGCCCTGGCCGCCGACCCGGCCGTGGTCCAGGCCGCCGCGGAGTCCATCCGGCGGGCCACCCTGACCAGCACCCGACGGGGCCTCGGGTCGCGGCAGGCAACCCGGCCCGATCTCGAGTCCGCCGGTGTCGTGGACGCGGCCGCGATGATCGACTACGTGTGCGACGGGCTCACGTACCGGCTCCGCGGCGTGGCTGAGGCTCAGGCCGCACCGATCGACGGAGCGATCCGCGCCGCCCCGGACGCGCTGGTCCTGAGCACGGCACGCGGGCACCGGACGCTCGCGGGGGTCCCGGCGTGGAGCATCCTTGGCGCGTGTCCCCGATCGGCGGTGACCCGACGCATCCCCGACTGGAACGGCGTCTCGTTCCGCGGATCCCCGGTCGCCGCGGTCGCCGGCGTCGCGCGCGGAGATCTGCTGGTGATCCACGCGACCGGGCAGGGGATCGCGGCGTTCAGCGTGGCCAACCCGTCCGGCCTCTTCGCCACCAGGGCCACGCCTTCGCACTACGAGGAGGTCGCGCGCTGGATCGGCCTGTTCGCCATCACCGTGTCGGAGGCACGGTGGCGGAACCGGGGCGTCGAGCAATACGCCAAGGAGCTCGGCCTGCTGCCCGACGTGGGACGGGAGAGCGCTCCGTCCGGGGACGGGGGATCCCCGCTCCCGGGGACGGCGTCGCCGGCGGGGCGCACGGTGCGGGAGGCGCTGGCCGAGCTGGAGGAACTCCGGGCCGGCGGCCTGGTGACCGACACCGAGTACGACCAGAAGCGGCGCGAGATCCTTCGGCGCCTGTGAGTCCGGGCCGCTGACGCCGGAGCCCGCACGCCCGGCCGGCCCGCAGGCGGCCGAACGCGGCCCGCACGCGGCCGATCGCCGCCCACGCGGGGCGGCGGACAGAGCACAATCCGCCCATGCGCACCTTGTCCGGCACTCCGGCCTCGGGGGGCGTCGCCAGGGGCCCCTGGATCCGCATCGAACCAGCCCGTGAGCCGGCGGCCCGCTCGATCGCGCCCGCCGAGATCGACGTCGAGCGCGCCAGGCTGAGCGCCGCCGCCGCGACCGCCGCGGCCGAGCTCGAGGCGCTGGCCGATCGCGTCACGGCCGACGGCCACCCCGACGAGGGCGCCATCTTCGGCGCCCAGGCCCAGATGGCGCTCGACCCGGCACTCTCGTCCCTGGCGGAGCAGGTCATCGAGGAGCGACACGTCGACGCCATCGGCGCCATCCTCGAAGCGGGCCGCGACCTGGCCGACCAGCTCCGCGGTCTCGGCGACGAACTCCTCTCCGCGCGCGCGGCGGACGTCGGCGACGTCGCGCTGCGGATCGCCCGGCGCGTCGCCGGGATTCCCGACGCGGCACCGCCACAGCTGGAGGTGCCGGGCATCGTCGTGGCCGAGGACCTGCCCCCGTCCGTGACCGCGACGCTCCCCCGCGAGCGGCTCCTCGGGTTCGCCCTGGAGACCGGGTCGGCCACCGCCCACGCCGCCATCCTTGCCCGCGCCTACGGCATCCCGGCCGTGGTCGGCGTCCAGGGGCTTCTCGCGGCGCTGGGTCCCGGCGAGATCGCGATCGACGGCGGGACCGGCGAGGTGTTTCTCGACCCCGATGCCGCCACCGACCGCGAGCTCGAGGTGCGGGCCGAGCGCTCCCGCCGCGCGGACGCGGAGGCGCGGAGCGAGGCGTCGCTGCCGGCGGTGACCCGCGACGGCGTGGAGATCACGCTGCTGGCGAACATCGGGACCCCGGAGGAGGCGCCCCGGGCCGTGGAGCTGGGCGCCCACGGCGTGGGCCTGTTCCGCACCGAGTTCCTGTTCCTCGAGCGCCCCACCGAGCCGTCCGAGGACGAGCAGGTCGCCGCCTACCGCGCCGCCGCCGAGGCGTTCTCCCCGTACCCGGTCACCATCCGGCTGCTCGACGTGGGCGGCGACAAGCCGATCCCGTATCTGCCGATGACCCCCGAGGCCAACCCGTTCC
>JAJYEB010000073.1 GCA_021790375.1 Chloroflexota bacterium
TCGGAGACCGACCGTCACGGCAACACCATCGCGCTCTCCTACAACGGCGCCGGGCAGCTGAGCTCGATCACCGACACGGTCGGGCGCCTCGTGACGCTCTCGTACACGTCCGGCCTCCTCACCGGGCTGGCGGATCCGATTGGCCGCACCGTCTCCTACGCCTACAACGCCTCGGGCCAGCTCGCCAGTGTGACCGACGTGCGCGGCGGCACGACCAGCTACACGTACGACAGCACGGGTCGCCTCGCCACCGTCGTCGACCAGAACGGCCACACCCTCGTCAGCAACACGTACGACCCGACGACAGGGCGCGTGGTTACGCAGCAGGACGCGCTCGGTGACACGACGAGCTTCGCCTGGAACGCCGCGACCACCACGTCGACCATGACCGATGCCCGCGGCGGCGTGTGGACCGACATCTACGCGAACGGCCTGCTCACCAGCAGCAGCGACCCGCTCGGTGATACGACCAGCTACGCCTACGACGCGGGCTTCGACACGACCGCGGTAACCGACCCCGGCGGCCACACCACCACGATGACCTACGACGGCGCGGGCAACCTGCTCTCGCGGACAGCCCCGGCCCCGCTCTCGTACGTGGAGAGCTTCACCTACGACGTCGCAAACGATCTCCGGCGCCTGTCAAGCCCGATGAGACACCCCGGCGTGCGTATTACTGAGGTGGCACCTCCTGCCTGGCCGGCGGGTTGATCCAGACCGCGGTCGGGACCACCGGTGGTGTGGGCGGCCGGCGGACGAAGCGCTCGGGATGGGCCGCGTAGGCGGCGTCCAGGGTGACCGAGCGGGCCGCGGTGATCTCGGCGGCGCGTCCGGCGTGGACGTCGGCCGGGGTGAGCAGGCCGATCCCGCTGTGGCGGTGCTGCGTGTTGTACCAGGTGAAGAAGGTGGCGCAGAAGGCCCGGGCGTCCTCGATCGAGCCGAAGCGATCAGGAAACGTCGGCCGGTACTTGAGGGTACGGAACTGGCTCTCGGAATACGGGTTGTCGTTGGAGACGTGCGGCCGGCTGTGGGTCTTCTCGACACCGAGGTCGGCGAGTAGGAGGGCGACGGGCTTGCTGCGCATCGAGGTGCCCCGGTCGGCGTGGACCGTGAGCTGGCCTGGGCCGATGCCCTCCTTCTCGAGGGTGTCCGCGATCAGGCGCCGGGCGAGGACGGCGCTCTCGTGCGTGGCGACCATCCAGCCCGGGACGTAGCGGGAGAAGACGTCGAGGATCACGTACAGGTGGTAGTGGGTCCACTTCGCCGGACCCCGGAGCTTGGTGATGTCCCAGCTGAAGAGCTCCCGGGGTCCGGTGGCGAGGAGCTCGGGTTTCGCGTACGAGGGGTGGCGGAGCTGGTCGCGGCGCTCGCGCACCTCGGCGTTCGCCGCCAGGATCCGGTACATCGTCCGCTCCGACGCGAGGTACGTGCCCTCGTCGAGCAGGGTGGCGTACACCGCGGCCGGGCTCGCATCGACGAAGCGGGGGGCGTGGAGTTCGTCGAGGACCGCGGCCCGCTCGGGGTCGGACAGCGTCCGCGGCGGCGCGGGGCGTGGCCGCGGGGGCCCGTGGCGCCGGCCGTCACAGCGGCGGTAGTGGGAGGCCCGGGGGATCGCGAGGGCGGCACAGGCACCCCGCGTGCCCGTGACCGGGGCGAGCTCGGTGACGCCGGTGGCGATCATCGCCCGTCCTTCGGATCGGCGCTCCCGAGGGAGAGCTCCCGCAAGAGCGCCGAGACGTTTCCCTGGACGGCGATCACCTTCTCGGCCCGGACCAGGCGCGCTTCGAGGCGGTCGATCGTGGCCCGCAGGCGCTCGTTCTCCGAGGCCAGCGGGTTGGGAGCCGGGCGACCCCGTGGCCTCGCCAGGCCCGAGAGGGCGCCGGCGCGGTACAGCCGCCGCCACTCGACGAGGTGGGAGCTGTACAGGCCCTCCCGCCGGAGCAGGGCGCCGACCGCGCCCGGCTCGGCGGCGTTGGCCTCCTCCACGATGCGGCGCTTGTACTCGGCGGTGAAGTGCCGGCGGACCGGGCGCTCCCTGACCTCGGGATCGGGCATCGGCGCAGCATGGGCCACCAGGGCGCGTGGTGCCAGGGGTTCGAACATCTCGGGTATGCGTTCCTCTCCCGTCCTCTGCGGGTCACCTATTCCCAGCGGGAGGGTGTCTCACCGAATCTTGGCAGAGAGGGGTGGGCGTCGGGGACGCCGCGTGCAGCCAAGCACACGCACCCGCGTGTCCCTAGGAGAACGGCGGGGATGACTGACGAGGTGGGCCCAGGCGGCATCAATCAGCTGAGCCGCTGGGACGAAGTGGTCAACCCCCCGTCCATCCAGGTGTGGATGGCGCCTTGGACGCTCCTGTGGGGGGCGGTCGCCGTGAAGGCGACCCGCGATCTCCTCACGCTTCCGCCCTCCGATCCCTCGTGGAGCACCGGCGCATTCATGCTGGCGTTGGGATGTCTCCTCTATCCGGTTCTGTACGTCGTCTTCTGGCGCCGCATGGCGGTGTTCCTCTTCGCGGCCGACCGGATCGGTCTGCAGACGTGGGTGCAGGCGCTGCTCCGCCGGCCGCCGCGGGTCATCGCCATCACGCCCGACCTCTCGATTGCCTTCGTGCCCAAGTCGCTCATCGTGGTCCGTGATGGGACAGCGGCCTACCCGACCGAGGCGATCCTGTTCCCGCCCTCGCAGATGCACCAGCTCATTGCGGCGGCCGAGGCACGATCCATCCCGATCACGTACGGCTGGAAACCCGACTTCATGCTCGGGCGTGACACGCGTCCGTGGTGGCAGCGCCTGCTTGCCGATAGCGACCCGACACACCGCCGTCGGAACAGGCTCATCCTGGTCGGCTCGTTGGCCGGCTGGGCGCTGCTCCTGGTCGTCATCATGATGCTCAGCGGCGCCGGGCGCTGATCAGCCGCTGCCCGTCGGCGACCTCGGCCAGCAGCTGACTGATACGTTCCAGAGTTGGAACTTCTGGGTCGGCGTCGGTGAGGCCGGGTGCAGCGCGAAGGGGATCTGTCCGTGAGGGAAGGTGCCGATGGCGCGTGAGACGAAACATCGGGCCGAGCCGGACGCCTGGGAGGAGGTGGTCAATCCGCTGCGCCCGCAGACGTGGATGCTATTCTGGACGCTGATCTGCGGGGGCCTGGTGGTTGAAGGAGCACACGACCTGCTCCTGCTTCCCTCCAGCGACCCGACGTAGGGCGCAGGCGTCCTCTTCCTGGTCCTCGGCCTCGTCGGGTACCCGTTCGGGTACTTTCTCTTCTGGTGGGGCATCGGGGTGTTCTACTTCGCCGCCGATCGGGTCGGAGTGCGCACCTTCGCCGAGACCGTGCGCCGCACGCCACCACGGGTCTTCCCGCTGACGCCGGATCTCACCTTCGTGTTCGCGGGCACCCTACATCGTCGGCATCCGCACGGCGCACACGTGGCACCCGACCTCCGCGCTCTTCTACACGCAGGACGATCTGCGCCGCCTGGTCGAGGTTCTGGAGCGCCGCCACATCCCGGTGGAGTACCACTGGAGGCCGCGCTTCATGAAGCCGCCCGACACGCGCAGCTGGATCGATCGCCGGACCGGCCGCCGCTGTGAGGAGGCTGATGAGCACGATGGCCACGACGCTGTGCTCGACGATCTCGGGAGGATCAGCGACATCATGAGCGAGGGGGCCGCAGTGGAACCGATCACGGCGATCCCAGATGGCTGGGAGGTGGTGAACCCGCCGGTGGTGCAGGCCTGGCTGGCGGGCTGGTCGGTGCTGGTCGGGTTCTTCGAGGTGCTCATCGCCCGAAACATCGTGCTCGACCGGGTGGGCAGCGACGCGTGGCAGCCGACCTGTTCGGCTTCGTGCTCCTCGCCTTCTGCTACGTCGCCCTTATCGTGATCTTCTGGCAGGGGATGGCCACCTTCGTCTTCGGCCCCGACCGCATCCTCGTGCGCAGCTGGGTCGATCGCTTCCGGCGGCGGCCCTTCCGCGCCTTCCCACGCGAGTCGGGCCTGTCGCTCGTCTTCAGCGGCCACAGCGGCATCAGCCTGCGCACCCCCGATGGCGTCCTGCATCGCACCGAGGGCCGCTACGTCCCGCCGTCCGCGCTGCGCCGGCTCATCGACGTGGCAACCCGGGAGGGCCTCCCCATCGAGTACCAGTGGACGCCCCACGTCCTGGCGGCGCGGGACACCCGCACCTGGTGGCAGCGGCTCATCGGGGGGTGAACCAGTGCACAGACCATTTGCTTATCCGGTTGACTCCGAAGCACCCGAAGCGTAGGCTCAGGCGGTGGGGGCCGAGCGCCTCGGCACCGAGAGAGGGAGCAGCAGCGCGGATGGCCTACGACATCAGCGACCCGAGCACTTGGCCCGACGCGACAATCGTCGTGCGAGGCGGCGTCAACTCACTGGAGGAGCTGCGGGACGCCGTGCAGAAGACGGGTGGCGTGTCCGTTGTCTCCCGACCGAATATGAGCTTCGAGGACCTCGCCGCCTCGGTCCGCAACAACCAGGTGCGACGGACGAGCGTCCGCCGCGTTATCGCTGCCGGCGGGTACCTCGTGCCCACGTTCGAGCCCGACGACCCGCCCAACCACTGCAACCTGTTCGGCTTGACGGCCGAGCAGCTCGATACGATCCTCTCGAAGCCGGAACTCAACCCAGTGCCGAAAGAGAAGCGATGGCGAGGAGCAGGCCAGTGATCACGATCAAGGCCGACTTCAATCATCTCGACGGCCGCGGCCGCCTGGTCCTGTCTGACCTGGTCATTCACGACCACACGCCCTTCGACGCGATTGCCGCGTCCGGCAAGCGCATCCTCTTTGTACAGGGCGAGGACATCGTCTTCGGGAAGCTCGTGAACGATCCCGATCGTGGGTGGTGCGGAGAGGCGGACTGGGACACGCAGGACGTGCTCCAGGAGTATCCGCGACCGGTGTTGAGCAAGGCGAGCTGACTCCCCCGGTCGAGTGGCGGCGCGGTTCCGCGCGAAACCAAGGGCCTGGCACTCCGAACCTACGTCGAAGCGGGCGCCGGGTGTGAGATCCGCGTGAGCCCGGTCTTGCGACCACGCGTTCTCGGCACGCCCGCCGCCGGAGGCCGACCGAGCACCTCGTCGTAGGTCGTCGGCTCGTGATGCGTGCCGAGGCCGAGGAGCGTCTGGAAGCCGGCCATCGGGGTGCGACGGCGGTTCCAGCGGAACACGAACTCGTCGAGGTAGACCGGGAGCTGGTCCGCTCCAACGCCGCGATGCGTTCCGAGCAGCCAGGCCTTGAGATTCGAGATCACTCGGTGTGCGTGCGGCACGACATCCTCGGTTCCGGCCTTGCGGAAGCTCTCCTGGGTGCGGGGCAGGTGGATGTAGCCCAGGGCAGCGACACCGTCCCTGCCCTGGTAGCCGCGGTGTCCGTCGGAGAGCACCGTCGAGCCCAGCGCGATGTTGCGGACGATGAAGGGCGACAGGGTCGCCGCCGTGGCGTCCGGGATGACCTCGGCGCGGCAACGCCCGGATCCCCCGCCGCGCACCTCCACTGCCACGCCGACCAGCAGCGCCTTGCGCCCCGCCAACTGCCGCCCGCCGCGCAGCCCGAGTTGCTCGCGACCGATGAACGTCTCGTCGATCTCGACCGTGCCCTTCAACGGTTCGCGGTTGGCGTCGACCATCGCCCGGCGGAGCTTGTGGAGGATGAGCCAGGCGGTCTCGTAGCGAGCGAGGCCAAGCATGTGCTGAAGCTGGAGCGCCGATAGGCCGGGCTTGTGGGCGGTCATCCAGAACGCCGCCCAGAACCAGATCAGGAGCGGCGTCCGCGTGCGGTGCATGACGGTGCCCGCGGTGACCGAGGTCTGGTGCCCACACGACTTGCACTGCCAGAGGCGACGACGAGGCAGGGCGAACGCGGCGTCATGACCGCAGCGGGGGCAGCGAAACCCGTCGGGCCAGCGGCAGACGCCGAGGTAGGCGAGGCAGGCGTCCTCGTCGGGGAACATCCGGTTGAAGTCGGCGACGTTGTGGGGGTACGGTGGTCGCGGCACGCCACGACGCTACCGCCGCGAGATGGTCGGAGTCAACCGGATAAGCAAAATGCCCATAGAGGAGAGGCCGCCGTGCATGGGCCTGGCCATCAGGGAACTAGCCACGATCCTCCCGACACTCGCGATGTCGTTAACCCCGCCAGATTCCAGGCGTGGACCGTCGCCTGGACCACGCTGTCGGCGGTCGGCCTGGTCGTCAGCCTCAGGAACATGGCCATATCCCCCGTGGGAGCCGCCGACCGATGGCAGGTCGGGGTCTACGGCCTGGTGCTCATTCTGGTCGCTTACCCGAGCCTGTACGTCGTCCTGTGGCGCGGCATGACAACGCTCGTGTTCGAGGCGGACGCCGTAGAGGCGCGCACGTGGTTCGCCACCTGGCGGGGGCGACCCTATCGCACGCTCAGACTCGCCCCCGACGCGGCGGTGATTCTGAGCGGGTACCGCACACTCACGATCCGCGGTGGTCCCGACGCCCTGCGTATGTCCGTCGTGTTCTGGCCCCAGGAAGAGCTGCGGCGGCTGCTCGCGCTGGCCGAGGCTCGAGACATCCCGGTCGAGTACGGCTGGAAGCCGCCCTTCCTGGGCGAGACGGGCACTCGCGACCGGGGCCGTCGCCCTCGACCATGACGTGGAGGCTCACGCGCAAGGGCGTCCGCTTCGCCTGCGAAGGGCGCTCGCGGCGTGCCCACCGAGGGCCGCCGGGTGGCGCGCGCGGTTGGGCGTCAGGCTGGCCTCATGTGTTGGGGTTCGACGTGCCCAGCGTACACGCCGGGCCGAAGAGAGCCCGCCCCTTGGTAGCGCCATGACCGACACAGAACCCCGCGAGGCGATCGCGCAACTTCTCACCGAGATGGCCGAGATGCTCACAGGCGAGCATGCCTGGATCGCCACTCGCCTGCTGAACGTGGTTGGAGAACTCCGAGCGGCACCGTCCGGCGACCTCCCGGACTATCTGGTGCGGAAAGCGCGCAGGCTCAGAGAGGGGACGATGGGGAGCCTGTCCGACATCATTTTCGGGCAGTTCATCGACCGACGCTGGGTGCCCGATGAAGCGCGCGACCGGCGTTTTGCGGATCTGAGTCGCCAGCTGGCGACTCAGATGGCTCGTCTACCGGCGTCGCACCCCCCGGACTACTTCCTTGTCACCGATCGAGTGCGCGAGTGCTGGCTCGTGGAACCGCCGTCGTCCAACGGGAGTTCATGGACGGTCGAGGTCCAGCCTCCGGTCTGGATGGATGCCCACGCGACGACGGAGCACGTGATGCTGCGCAGCCGAGGCGCTGGCGCATTGGACGCGAACGGTGCCGTCGAGGTTGAGATCCGTGCGTTGGCGACTGACGCATCGGCGCAGGGCGGATTGGGTACTCGTCCAACGGTGGCATTGGGTGTCGGCCAGCTCCGCACGACCCGGGAGGCGGCCGGGGCGGCGCACTGAGGACCTCGGGCGCACTCCGCTGACCCGCGCTACCTTGTGGCCGAGTTCGTGACGTACGTGCTGATGCTATGAGCGCCGATGATCACGAGAGTCAGGCGGTTGCGCTCGACGATCTTGGGAGGATCAACGACACCATGAGCGCAGGCTCCGCCGCCGAACCGATCCTGGCGATCCCGGCCGGCTGGGAGGTGGTGAACCCACCCGTCGTGCAGACGTGGCTGGCCGGCTGGTCGGTGCTGTCGGCGTTCGGGGTACTCGTAGGCGGACGCAACCTCTTGCTGAATCCCGTCGGCACCGATGCCTGGCAGGCCGCACTCCTCGAGATCGGTTTCGTGGCGTTCGCCTACGTCGGCCTCATCCTGAACCTGTGGCACGGCATGGCCACCTTCGTCTTCGGCCCCGATCGCATCCTCGTGCGCAGCTGGGTCGATCGCTTCCGGCGCCGGCCGTTCCGCGCCTTCCCGCGAGAATCCGGCCTGTCGCTCGTCTTCAGCGGCCACAGCGGCATCAGCCTGCGCACGCCCGACGGGGTGCGCCACCGCACCGAGGGGCGC
>JAJYEB010000074.1:0-7480 GCA_021790375.1 Chloroflexota bacterium
CTGAGCTCGTGTCCCGCGATGGCACGGTGATCGGGCGTGAGGGGGAGGTGCTCTCGGGCTTCGGCGGAGGCGTCGGAACCGATGGCGCCTTCCATGTCTGCGTGATCGGCGGCTGACCGCCTCAGGCGGGCTCGATCCGCCAGCGCGCGAAGAGGTAGGCGAGGCAGGCGACCTCGAGCCACGCCTTCGCGCTCGCCTCGGTCCCCTCGTAACAGCGCGAGAGCCTGCGCCAGCGTCCCAGCCGGGCGAACGCGTGCTCCACCTTGTAGAGCGGCGCGAGGGGCACGAAGCCCGTGCTGCCCTTGGGTGGCGCCTTGATGTTGAGGGTGACCTGGCGGCGGGCGGCCAGGGCGGCCAGGCCCCGGTAGCCGCGGTCGGCGATCACGTCGCGCACGAGCGGCAGGTCCTTGAGCCCGGACGCCAGCAGCTCGCGCCCCACCTTCACGTCGTGCGGCTTGGCGGGATCGACGCGGGCCGCCAGCGGCAGGCCGAGATACTCGATGAGGATGCTGCGCTTCGCGCCGATCGTGCGGCCACCCCGTCCGCCGGCGTTGTGGAACGTCGGCCCGGCGCGCCCGCCGCGCACCGTCTGAGCATCGATCATCACCATCGTCGGCTCGACGTGCTTGCGCCTAGCACGCCGCCGGATGAGCCGCGCGAGGCGGGCCATCGCGCGTTCCCAGACCCCGTTGGCGCGCCAGCGCCGCCACTGCTGCCAGACGGCGGACCAGGGCGGGTAGCGCTCCGGCAGATAGCGCCACTGGCAGCCGGTGCGGGCGAGGAAGAGCATGCATCGCCTCGACCATCCGTCGGCGAGAATAGCGGGCGGGCACCCCACGCCGGCCTCGCGGATCGAACAGGTCACGGACCAGCCACCACTCTTGGTCCGTCAGTTCGATCATGGCGTTCATCGGCGCGATCGTGACGGACCGCCGTGACAGGTTCTATGGCGCGATCAGCCCATCCGATCGGGACCTTTCATTCCCAGGCTCTCAGATGCCGCCGTCGCCGTAGCCGGCACAGCCACCTGCTCCAGACCCAGGCCCGCCTGGCGGCCTATGCCCGCGCCCTCAGCGCCATACGCTGGACATCGTCGAGACCGTCAGCGCCCTCGTCCGCGCCGATGCTCGCGCCCGTCGGTGAGCGCTTCGGACGGCGGTCAACGCGCGGCACGATCTCCACCAGGGCGGCGCCGCGATCCTGTTCGCCGACGAGCGCCTGCTCTCGTCCGATGAGGAGGCGTGGGAGACCTGGGCCCGGGAGGCCGTCGAGGCGGAGGCCTACAGCCGCCGGCTGGCGAAACGGATCCGGTGCCGGCGATCACCGAAACTCCCCAGGCGCGATGAGCGGAACTCCCCAGCTGACGACACCCGGGTGGGCCGCATGAGCTTACTCGCCTGAGCGGACGACCACCCCCTTCCGGATGTGCTCGGCCCGGGCGCGGTGGGCCCGCATCCGGTAGCTGTCGCCGTCGATGTTGAAGACGACCGAGCGATGGAGCAGCCGGTCGAGCATCGCCGCAGCGACCGTCGGGTCATCGAAGATCCGGCCCCAGGACGCGATCCCCAGGTTCGTCGTGAGCGCCACCGAGCCCCGAAGGTACCTCTGGCTGACGACCTGGAAGAGGGCCGCCGCGGCTTGGCCGGCAGGGGCAGGTAGCCGACCTCGTCGATGACGAGCAGCCGGGGCCCGGCAAAGAAGCGCATGGCCGTTGCCCAGCGACCCTCGAGCGCCGCCCGGTGGCAGCGGGCGGCGAGCGCGGCGGCCGTCGTGTAGTAGGTCCGATAGCCGGCTTCGAGGGCTGCCCGGGCAAGACCGACCGCGAGCATCGTCTTGCCCACCCCGGGCGGTCCAATGAAGAGGACGTTCGTGGCGTCGTCGAGGAAACGCAGCGAACCGAGCTCGTTGACGAGCGCGCGATCGACCGAGGGCTGGGCCTCGAAGTCGAAGTCGGCGAGGCGCCAGGGCGCCGGCAGCGAGGCGAAGCGCTCGAGACTCGCCCGCCGCCGCGCTTCGGTCGCGGCCACCTCGATGGCCAGCAGCCGCTCGAGCATGGCGGTGTGCCCGAGTCCCTCGGCGCTCGCCTGCTCGAGGACCCCCGGCAGGGCCTCGGCCGCGGCTGCGAGGCGGAGCGTCGCGAGATGGCCACGGAGGACCTGGTAGACGGAGGTCTCACTCATCGGGCGGCCTCGACGAGCTCGGCGTAGCGGGTGAGGTCGACGACCACCTCGCGCTCCTCGTGACCGCCCCGCAGGACCGCGGCGGCGGCCCGGGCGGCTGGACCGGGCGGATGGTTGCCCTTGCGCTCGCACGGCGGCAGGGTGGTGAACGCGCCGAGGACGGCTCGCTCCAGGGCGATCCTGTGCTCGGGGAGCCGGACCAGGCCGCCTCGGGCGAGCCGGTGCACCGCCACGAGCGTGCCGGACGGAGCCAGGATCTCGAGCGTCGAGCTCCCAAGCCGGTGACGGACCGTGAGCCCGGCGCCGATGAGCCCGGGTGGCACGCTGCAGCGGGCACCCCGGAAGGCGACCGTCGCGTCCGGAGCGACCGGGACGCTGACCTCGATCGTCGCCGGGTAGGCCACCGGCGGCAGGGGCAGGAGCGGCTCCGCGTCGGCCAGCGCGCCGACGCTCGAGGATCCCCGCGGTCGCGCGTCGCCGACGGTCGCGCAGAAGCGGTCGAGGCTGGCCTGGGCCTCGATCATCGTCCGGGCGCTCATCGTCCGCCACCAGCGCCCGCACAGGTAGCGGACCGATGCCTCGACGGCGCCCTTGCGGTTGCCCCGCCGGGGCGGGCAGGGCCGGATGACGACGCCGTAGTGCTTGGCCACTGGCGCGAAGCTGGCCTGGACGTCGGCCGACCCGGGCACGATGACCGTGGCCAGGCGATCGGTCCGCCAGGCCCGGGCCGTGCCACCCAGGCGACGGAGCACCCCGTCGAGCGCCTCGACGAGATGGGCCTGATCCATCGACGTGCTGATCACGCCCCGGACCCGGCTCGAGTGGGGCAGCGTGCCGAGCAGGACGTAGGCGGTGCCGCCCCACGGCGCCCGCCGCCGCTCGAACCAGTCCCACTGGATCTCGTCGCCCGGCGGGTGCGCGATCTCGATCGTCGCCCGGCCCTTGACGCCGCAGCAGCGCTCGCAGTGGGGCCGCAGCCCATGCCGACGGACGCCCCGGACGAACGACGGGTAGCTGCGCGGGTAGCCGAGCGCCGTGACCTCATCGAACAGCGCCGTCAGCCACAGGTGCGGGTCGTCGCTGAAGCGGGCTCCGAGGTAGGCGATGAAGGGTTCGATCGGGTCGGGCGCCGCCCGCCGGCGGACACCGGGCTGGCGGTCCCCGGCGACGTAGGCGCGGACCGTCTTGCGGTCGCGCCCGAGGTGGCGAGCGATGGAGCTGATCGACCAGCCTCGAGAGGCGAGTGCGTGGGCCTCCACGTCTTCTCCCTGTGTGAGCATAGGCCGGGGCTCCTCCGAGGCTGCTGGCTACGACACCTGCAGCATCGGCTGGGGCCCCGCCCCGTTCCTGGACCAGACCGTCGGAGAGGCCCAGCCCCGGCGCTCAGACCTGGGGAGTTTCGGTGATCAGCCCTGGGGAGATTCCGCTGATCGGCGACACCGGGAGGGCTACGAGTCGAAGCGACGCCGGTTCGCGGACCCGGGAGGCCTTGTCCCGTATGGCTTCCGGCGCGCCGGGCCGCAGCACCTGGTCGAGCCCGATCCCGAGAGGATGCCGACCGCGGTCCGCGCCTACGAACTCTCGGCGGCGGGCGCGCGGGACGGTGAGATTGCCGCCGAGCTTGGCATGACGCTCTGGACAGTGCGCGGCATCCTGCGCTCCGACCTGTACGTCGGGCGCCTGGCGGATGGGACACCGACCCGTTTCCCGGCGCCGGTCGATCCCGTCATCGTCGAGCACGCGCGCGCACAGCGCGCGCGGTGGGCTCGCTCGGGGCATGCCGGTCGCCGCCAGCGGACCTACCCGCTCACGAACCGCGGTCCCCTCGTCTGCGACCACTGCGGGCGGTTCCTGAAGGGTGCCTTCCCGCTCGACCGCCAGATCCAGGTCTACCGGCACCCCGAGCGCTGCGGCGGGTGGGAGAAGGCCGACACGCCGGCGGCGATCCTGGACGCACAGGTCGCTGCGCTCCTGCGCGGCGCCGCGCCGAACCACGAGTCGGCCGCCCGGATCCGCCGGGCGCTCGCCGTCCCCAGCGTCATGCCCGACCGCCTGGCAATTCACCGAGTCGACGCGCGCCTCCGCTCGGTCGCGATGGAGCTCGCCGCGCCCGAGCAGCTCCGTCCCGTCCGCCAGATCCTCGACGAGCTCCAGACGCTGAGGGCGCAGCGCGTCGGGCTTGAGGCCACGCCGATCCGCGCCGACGCTGTGCCAGCCGACGAAGCGCTCGAGTGGCTGTCGTCGCTCGGGAAGCTCTGGGATGACACGACCGAAGACGGTCGTCGCGCGCTCGCAATCGCGATCTTCAGCCGGCTGGGCGCGATCGATCGGCGCATCACCAGCGTCGAGGCAACGCCGGACGCAGAACGCCGCGGGCTCGTGCTCGCACTGCCCGCGGCGTTGAACGTAACCATGGTGGGCGATACTGGATTCGAACCAGTGACCTCACGGATGTGAACCGTGCGCTCTAACCGACTGAGCCAATCGCCCCCGAGTCACGCGGCGTTGCCGCCACGGGATTATCGGCTGCGCGGCCACCGGCCGTCAACGCGGACGCGCGGTCCCTGTGAGCGAGCGGGCCGATCCCCCGCCGTGCCCGCGCCGCACCGCGCCCGGCCAGGTTTGGATGCACCGCCGGGCTACTGCCCCCGGCGTCGCGCCAGCCGGGCCTGAACCTCCTCCGGGGTCAGCCCCTCCACCTCGACGAGCTTCCGCCGGGCCTGGGCCCCCGTGACGATCCGCAGGCCGGTCCGAGGCACGTCGAGCGCATCCGCGAGCACGCGCAGCAGCGCCTCGTTGGCCGCGCCGTCCACCGGCGCCGCTCGGACCCGGACCCGGAGCGCGCCGTCGGGTCCCGCCGGGCCGACCAGGTCCACGCCCGCGCGCGGTGTCAGCCGTATCTCGAGGCGAGTGGACGGCACGCCCGGTCCCTCGCCTCCGCCGCCGGTCGATCAGCCGATCCTGAGCGCGGCCGCGAGCACCGACAGCAGCAGGAACGCGACGATCGGCGAGAAGTCGATCATCCCGGTCGAAGGCAGCACCCGCCGGATCGGCTGCAGGATGGGCTCGGTGGTCTCGTACAGGAATCGGCCGAGGGCCGAGTCGAACCGGGGATTGACCCAGCTCATCAGGACGCGCCCGAGGATCAGCACGTAGAGGGCAAGGAAGAGCAGCTGCAGGAAGTTCGGAAGGAAGGCACTCACGGGCGAGCAGTATAGGCGGGCACCGCGGCCACGCCCCATCGGGTTCGCGGCAGTCGCGCCGGGCAACCCGGGGCCGACGTCGGATGCCCTACGGCACCGGCCGCTCTCCGAAGATCGCCCGCCCCAGGCGGACGATCGTGGCCCCCTCCTCCACCGCGACCTCGAAGTCGTCGCTCATCCCCATCGACAGCGCGGACCCGAGACGCGGCTCGCGGGCCCGCAGCCGCTCCGACAGCTCGCGCAGGCGCCGGAACGTCGGGCGTGCCTCCTCCGGATCGGTCACCAGCCGCCCCACCGTCATGAGCCCGAGCAGTCGCAGCCGCGGCAGGTCGGCCAGCCAGGCCAGGTCGGCCTCCAGCCGCTGCACGTCGTAGCCCGACTTCCCGGGGTCGGCGTCGACGTTCACCTCGAGGAGCACGGGCACCTCGGCGCGCCCGCGGCCGGCAGCCAGTCGGTCGAGTCGCCCGGCCAGCGCGATCGAGTGGACCGTCTCGACGACGTCGAACAGCTCCACGGCGCGGGCCGCCTTGTTCGACTGGAGCGGCCCGATGAGGTGCCAGCTGGCCCGCTCCCGCGCGAGGTCGGCAATCTTCGGCGCGGCCTCCTGGACCCGGTTCTCCCCGAGGATCGTGAACCCGGCCTGGATCGCGCCACGGATGCGCTCGACCGGGACGGTCTTGGTGACGGCGACCAGCGTCACGCCCGCGGCCGGAGGCCCCGCACGCGCGCATGCCGACGCGATCCGCTCGAGGAGCCGGCTGCGCACGGCCCGGAACCGATCGACCTCGTCCGGCCCGGCGCGAATGGCCTCCGGCTCGGCGTTGGCGCCTTCCGGCCCGGCGCGGGTGGCGTCCGGCCCTGGCGCGTCCGGGGCACCGGAGAACTCGCCGTCCAGCCGGACCGGCCACCCCCGTCCCTCGTCGCCCGTGGGCCGGCCTGCCCCTACCGGTTCCGGCGCAGGAACGCCGGGATGTCCAGGTCGACCTCGTCGTATGTCGGGCGCCGCTGGGCTGGCGCGGGAGCCGCCGACGTCGGTGCCGGCGCGGGCGCCTCGAACGGCCGCTCGGTCACCCGCTCCGGGACTCCCAGCTGCTCCATCCGCTGCCGTTCCCGGTCGCGCTCCCGCTCGAGCTCGCGCAGGAAGTCGCGGTTGTCGCGGCCGGCGCGCACCGACTGGTCGCCGGCGGACGTCGCGTACTCACGCCGCTTCGTCGAGTCGAAGCCGGTGGCGATCACGGTGATCATCACGTCGTCGCCCATGCGCTCGTCGATGACGGTCCCGAAGATGATGTTCGCCTCCGGGTCCGCGGCCTCCTTGATGATCTCGGCCGCCTCGTTGACCTCGAACAGGCCGAGGTTGGGGCCGCCGGTGACGTTGAACAGGAGGCCCTGCGCACCGGTGATGTTGACCTCGAGGAGCGGGCTCGCGATGGCCTGGCGTGCCGCGTCCGCGGCGCGGTTCTCGCCGCTCGCGCGGCCGATGCCCATCAGCGCCGAGCCGGCGCTCTTCATGATGGTGCGGACGTCCGCGAAGTCCAGGTTGATGAGCCCGGGCACGGTGATCAGGTCGCTGATCCCCTGGACGCCCTGGCGCAGGACGTCGTCGACGACCCGGAAGGCGTCGACGATCGAGGTGTTCTTGCTGACGACGTCCTTGAGCCGGTCGTTGGGGATCGTGATGAGGGTGTCGACCTTGTCGCGCAGCAGCTCGCTGGTCTTCTCGGCGACCATGCGGCGCTTGGCTCCCTCGAACGAGAAGGGCTTGGTCACGACGCCGATGGTCAGCGCCCCGACCTCCTTGGCGATCTCGGCGATCACGGGGGCCGCGCCGGAGCCGGTGCCGCCGCCCATGCCCGCGGTCAGGAAGACCATGTCCGAGTCCTTGAGGGCCTCGTAGATCTTCTCCTGGTCCTCCTCGGCCGAGCGCTGCCCGATGGCGGGGTCACCGCCGGCGCCCAGGCCGCGGGTGACCTTGTCGCCGATGCGGATCTTGTGCGGCGCGTCCGACTGGAGCAGGGCCTGGGCGTCCGTGTTCACCGCGATAAACTCGACGCCCATCATCTCGGCGCGGATCATGCGGTTGACGGCGTTGCTGCC
>JAJYEB010000074.1:7490-8005 GCA_021790375.1 Chloroflexota bacterium
GAATCCGACCGCAGCGGCATGCGCGCTCCTCCGGGTATGGTGCGTCGCCGACGGGCGAGGGCTCGTTCGGACCGATGGATATCGTCTTGAGGGCGAGAGGCCGCCCTGGGGACGGCGCCCGGCCTTCGGCGGAGTATAGACCGCCGCGAGCGACGGGGGCACCCCCGGGGACACTCTGCCTACGGGAACAGGTTGCGGACCCAGTCCCGCAGGCGGCCCACCGCGCCCCCCGCCGGCGCCGACTCGTAGCGCCCGGGCTCGCCCTGGCGGAACTCGCGCTCCCAGAGCCGGAGCAGCCCGATCGACGTGCTGAAGGCGGGCGTGAGCAGGTGGTCGACCAGGCCGCCCACCCCGCCCGGGCCGGCGACCCGCACGGGCATCTGCAGCACCTCGCGACCCAGCTCGGCGACGCCGGCGAGCTGCGCCCCTCCTCCGGTGAGCACGATCCCCGCCGGCAGGATGCCGCCCTTGCCGGCCGCCGTGATCTGCTCGCCGAGCTGCTCGAACAGCTCCCG
>JAJYEB010000075.1 GCA_021790375.1 Chloroflexota bacterium
AGACGCGCGAGCTGCGCATCGTGATCAAGGCCGACGTCCAGGGCTCGCTCGGCGCGATCACCCACGCCCTCGAGCAGGTGTCCACCGACGAGGTCCGGATCAACGTGATCCACGAGGGCACCGGCGACATCACCGACAACGACATCCTGCTCGCGTCGGCGTCCGACGCCATCGTGGTCGGCTTCAACACGAAGCTCGACCCGCAGGCGCGCCGCACCTCGGAGGCCGAGGGCGTGGACGTCCGGATCTACGACATCATCTACAAGCTGACCGACGACATCGAGGCCGCCCTCAAGGGGATGCTCGAGCCGGAGGTTGTGGAGGTGGTCGAGGGCCGGGCGGAGGTGCGCCAGGTCTTCAAGGTCGGGCGAGGCGGACAGGTGGTCGCCGGCTGCTACGTCACCGACGGGCGGATCGTCCGCGGCGGGGCGCGGGTCTACCGGAGCGGGCGCGTGGTCGCGACCGACCGGATCGAGTCGCTGCGCCGCTTCCGGGACGACGTTCGCGAGGTGGCGGCGGGCTTCGAGTGCGGCATCGGCCTGGCGGGTCACCACGACCTGCAGGAGGGTGACGTGATCGAGTGCTTCACCCAGCAGACCGTGTCGCGAGCGGTGAGCGCCTGATCGCCGCGTCCGCAGCCGCGCACCGCGAAGGGGGCCCCATGACCGAGCGCACGGCTCGCGTCGACCAGCTGCTCCAGGAGGAGATCAGCCGGATCGTCGCGCGCGAGGTCCAGGACCCGCGCATCGGGTTCGCCACGGTCACCCGCGTGGAGACGTCGCCGGACCTGCGCCACGCGAAGGTCTGGGTGTCCATCATCGGCCAGCCCGACGAGCGCCGGACGACCTTCCGGGCGCTGGCACGGGCGATGCCGTTCGTGCGGCACGAGCTCGGCACGCTGCGCCTGCGGCGGATCCCGGAGCTGCATCTCGAGCTGGACGACAGCCTGGAGCGGGGCACGCGTGTCCTGCAGATCCTCGACGACCTCGAGGCGGGCCGCGAGCCGGCACCGGCGACGCCGGGGGAGACGCTGCCGTCCCCGGGTCCGGCGCGCGCCGAGAACGCCGATCTCGAGCAGGCGGGCGGAGCCGCGGTGCCGGCCCCCCGCCGCACCCATCGCCCGGCGGCCCACCGCGGTTCCGGGCGCGGAGCGCGTCGGTCATGACCCCCCCGGCGGATCCCGCGGCACGGGCGAGCGCGGGATACCCTGCGCACCCCGGTCCCGTCAGCCCCTCGCTGACCGCCGAGGACCTCGCCGCGGTGCCGGTCGAGGTCGTGGAGCGGCTGCGCTCGGCGCGCCGCGTGCTCACGATCTGCCACGAGAACCCCGAGGCGGACGCGCTCGGGTCGGCGCTGGCGCTGGCCCTCGCGCTGGAGGAGCGTGGCGCGACGGCCACGCCCGTCTGCGCCGACCCGGTCCCCGTCCTCTACGACTTCATGCCCGCCATCGACCGGTTCTGGACCGAGCCCGACCCCGCGGTCGACTACGACCTGATCGTGGTGCTCGACTGCGGAGAGCTGGAGCGGGTGGGGCCGGTCCTCGCCACCCACCGCGAGCTGTTCGGACGGGTTCCCATCGTCAACATCGACCACCACAAGTCCAACCCCCGCTTCGGAGCGGTGAACTGGGTCGATCCGGCCGCTTCGGCCACCTGCGAGATGGTCACCCTGCTGCTCGGCGCCATGGGCGTGCCGCTCGTGACCGGCGGCCGTGCGGTGGCGGACGCGCTCATGGCGGGCCTGGTGATGGACACCGCCACGTTCCAGCATCCCAACGTCACGCCCCGCACCCTGCGGGTGGCGGCGGACCTGGTCGGGGCGGGCGCTCCGCTCTCCACGACGTCCCGCCTGCTGTACCGGACCAAGCCCGACGTGCAGCTGAAGCTGTTCGGGCGGGTGCTCGGACGGCTCGAGTCGGAGCTGGACGGGCGGCTCGTCTGGTCGACGCTCACGCTGGACGACCTGTCGGCCACCGGGGCGGTCCCGGCGTACTCGGAAGGGATCATCGACCTGCTGGCGCAGGCGAAGGCGGGCGAGATCGCACTGCTGCTGAAGGAACAGCCCTCGGAGACCCGCATCAGCATCCGGACGCGCGATGGTGGCCCGGACGCGGCCGTCCTCGCCGGGCGGTGGGGCGGCGGCGGCCATGCCCGCGCCTCGGGCGCCACGGTCCCGCTGCCGCTCGCGGAGGCGACGGCCGAGGTGCTCGACGCGGCGCGGCGGATGCTGGCAGCGGACGTGCCGGTGGCCACGCGGGAGCCGGCGACGGCTCAGCCCCCGCGGCCCCAGCGGGCAGCGTCGGCGGAGCCGGCCGCGTGAACCGGGACGGCGACGGCGCGCACGGGAACACGGCGCGGCATGCTCCTCGGCGCGGGCCCGCCCGGCGGGGCGATCATGGCGCGGCGCCGCAGGCGACGACGAACGGGGTCCTCGTGGTGGCGAAGCCGGCAGGGCCGACGTCGCACGACGTCGTCGCGATCGTGCGACGGCTGTCGGGCGCCAGGCGAGTCGGGCACGGCGGGACGCTCGATCCGTTCGCCTCCGGCGTGCTCCCCGTCTTCATCGGCAGCGCCACCCGCATGGTCGAATATCACCTGCGCGATGCCAAGGCCTACCGCGCGGTGGCGTGCTTCGGTGCCCGGTCCACCACGGACGACATCGACGGCGAGCTGACGCCCGGCGAAGGCCCGGCTCCCACGCGCGCGTCGGTGGAGGAGGCCCTGCCCGTCTTCACCGGGCACATCGTCCAGCGGCCCCCGTCGTACTCGGCCGTCAAGGTGGCCGGGCGGCGCGCCTACGAGCTGGCCCGTCGCGGCGAGCAGCCCGAGCTGCACGACCGCGAGGTCGAGATCCACGAGCTGCGGCTGACCGGCTGGGACGACGCCGACCCGGAGCGCCCGTGCGCGACGCTCGAGGTGCGCTGTTCGGCCGGCACCTACGTGCGCGCGCTGGCGCGGGACCTGGGCGAGCGGCTGGGATGCGGCGGCTACCTCGGCGCGCTCGAGCGGACCGCGAGCGGCCCGTTCCGCATCCAGGACGCGATCGCCCTCGACGACCTCCGGCGGCTCCTGGTCGCGGGGTCGCTCGCGGGCCACCTGCTGCCGCCGGACGCGGGTCTCGACGCGTACCCCGAGGTGACGCTCCTGCCGGACGAGCTCGCCGCGATCGCCCGCGGCCAGGTGGTGCGGCTGCGCGGCGACGACGTGGAGCCGGGGCCCGACGGGCTGGTACGCATCGTGGCGGCGGGACGCGGCGTGGTGGCCATGGCGCACCTGCGCGAGCACCGGCTGTACCCGGACAAGGTCCTGGCAGGCGCCGCGGGCTGAGCGGACGGGCGGAGCGGATGCAGGTCCACGCCGACATCGACGGCCTGCCGGCCGGGGCGCGCCTGGCCGTGACCGTCGGCGTCTTCGACGGCATGCACCGGGGGCACGTTCGATTGCTCCGGTCGCTGGTCCGGGATGCCCGGCGCTGGCACGCCGAGCCCACCGTGGTCACGTTCGAGCCGCACCCGGATGCCGTGCTGCGCGGCGCGCCGCCGCCCCTGCTGTGCGACCCGGCGGAGCGGCTGGGGTGGCTCGAGCTGGCCGGCGTGCGACACGTGGTGCTGCAGCGGTTCGACGAAGCGTTCGCCACGCAGACGCCCGAGGCGTTCCTCGGCCGGCTGCGATCCGGCCGCGAGCTGGCCGGCCTGGTGATGAGCCCGGAGTCGGCGATCGGCCGGGGGCGGGCGGGCACGCCGGAGCGGCTGCGGGAGCTCGGGGCGGGCGCGGGGTTCCGGGTCGAGGTGGTCCCTCCGCTCGAGTTCGCCGGGGGGCTCGTGTCGGCGAGCCGGATCCGCCAGGCGCTGTCCGCGGGACGGCTGCCGGAGGCTCGCCGGATGCTGGGTCGCGATCCGGCCGTCACCGGGCGCGTGGTGCGGGGAGACGCCCGGGGCCGCTCCCTGGGCTACCCCACGGCGAACCTCGCGTTCGATGCGCAGGTGGCGCTCCCGGCCGACGGGATCTACGCGATCGAGGCCGGCTGGGGCGGCCCGGACCCGCTCCATCCGGCACGTACCGCGGGCGGGGTCGCGTCGCTGGGGGTGCGGCCCACGTTCGAGCCCGGTTCCCGGGTCCTGGAGGCGTACCTGTTCGGAGTCGACGACGACCTCTACGGGGAACGGCTGCGTGTCGCGTTCGTGCGGCGGCAGCGCGCGGAGCGGCGGTTCGAATCGGCGGAGGCCCTGGTCGCGCAGATGGACCGGGATGCGGCGCGCGCTCGATCGATCCTCGCCGCGCGCGGCGAGAGGGGCCGGCGCGGCACGCGGCTCGTCGGCGGCACACAGGCCCGCGGCGGCACACAGGCCGGCGCCGGCGACCCGCACAGCCCGTGAGCACCGGGTCGGCGTCGTCCGGACCGGCAGGGCGGCGCACTCGCGTCGTCCGCGAGCGGATCGACCCGCGCCTCACCGCCGCGCTCTTCGCCAACTACCGCACCCCGGTGGACGCGATCCTCGAGCTCGTGGACAACGCCGTGGATTCGCGCGTGCCGGGCCGCCCGCTCGACGTCGACCTCTCGATCCGGCCCGGGATCCTCGTGCTCACGGTCGTCGGCGGCGAGGGGATGGGACCGCGCGACCTCGAGCGCGAGTACCTGCGCTGGGGCGGGTCGCGCAAGCGGGCCGGCGACCGGATCGGTCGCTACGGGCAGGGAGGCAAGGCGGCGGTCGGGCACCTCGGCGCCCGGTTCGCGATCGTCGCCGGACGGGCCGGAGACGACCGGGCCTACGGGTTCTCCGACCAGGACTACCGGGACCGGAGCAGGCTGCGAACGTACGAGCTGCAGGAGCGCCCGAAGCCGGTGGACGCCCCGCTCGGGTACGTCCGCATCGAGATCGGCGCCGTCGACCGCAACCCGGACGCCCGCAAGCTGCGTCAGCGGCTCGCGGAGACCTATCGCCCGCTGCTCGAGGCCGGCGAGGTGGTGATCCGGGTCGACCGCGTGCCGGTGGTCCCGGCCGCCTGGCAGCTCGAGGAACGACACGAGGTGGGCGTGCGTGCCGGGGGGCGCATCGTCCGTGGCTGGTACGGGCTCCTCCCGGATCCGCCCCCGCCCGGGACGGACCCCGGGGTGCGCCTCTATCACCTCGGTCGCCTCGTGGGATCGCCGGAATGGTTCGGTCATGCCGGGCCCGCGTCGCACCCGGCGCTCAACCGGCTGGTGGGCGAGGTCGAGCTGCCGCACGTCCCGGTGACCATGAACAAGAGCGACGTGGACCGGGGCAGCGACGAATGGGCGGCCGTCGAACAGCGCCTGCACCGGCTGCTGGCGCCGGTGGTCCGGCGGCTCGGCCTCCAGTCCGGCACGATCGCGAGCCCCCAGGCGCTCCGCACAGCCGACCAGGTTCGGCGCATCCTGGCGCGCGCCCTGCGCCTCCTCGAGTCCGGCCGGCTGTTCGAGAGCGAGGAGGGGACGGCCGGCATGCGCGGTGACGGGCAGCTGAGCCTCGATGAGGCAGTCCACGCTGCGGGGCCGGCGCCCGACGAGCAGGGGGGCGAGCCCGCCCTGCCGATCGCCGATGCGAAGCCGGACGAGAGCGAGGGGAGCGAGGCCGGCGAGGTCGAACCCCCGGTGCCCGGCCGGCAGGATGAGGCCAAGGCGCCGCCGGTACGGCCGTCCGGCAGGGGAGTCCGCGGCCGAGCCATCGGCGAGGTGGTGATACGTGCGCTCGACCCGCGGATGCGGAGCGCGATGGTGGTGGAGGACGGGGTGCGCCGCGTGGTCATCAACTCTCGGTACCCCCTCTACGAGGTGCGCAAGGGCGACATCTGGTACCAGCTCGAGACGGCGCTGCGCGAGGTGTGCGTCGCGATCCCGGAGGCGACCGTGCCGGAGTTCGAGCGGCGCGTGAACGAGCTGATGCTCGTGTCGCTGTCGCTCACGGAACGCCGCCGTCGGACACCGCGGCCGGCACGTCCCCGGACGCCGCCTCTGCTGCCGCCCTGATCGTCGGCGGCCCCACCGTCGGCACCGGGTCGGCCCGCCGGACGAGTACCACACGGACGAGTACCAGGTTTGCCGAGCGCGTGCCCGGCTGTTACACTCCGCCGGTTGATTGTTGTGATGTGAAGGTTCGGAGGACCGAGTGCCGCTCGCGCGGGAGACCAAGGAAACGCTGATCAGCTCGTTTGCCGTCACGGACGGCGACACGGGCTCGCCGGAGGTCCAGATCGCACTCCTCACGGAGCGCATCAAGGACCTGACCGAGCACCTTCGGCGGTTCCCGAAGGACAACCACTCGCGTCGCGGCCTGCTCAAGCTCGTTGGACAACGGCGCCGACTCCTGGCGTACCTCGTGCGCAAGGACAACGCCCGCTACCGGGCCGTGATCGCGCGGCTCGGACTCCGCCGCTAGGGCGGAGCGCCGCTGACGGCCACGCCCAGGGCAGCAGCCCTGGGCGTTCGCTATGGGCACCGGGAGCGCGTCCAGCGCGCAAGGTCGTCCTCCGCGCAGAGGAGGACTGATGCCAGTCTCAGTATCCGCCGAGTTCGGTGGTCGCACGCTGACCATCGAGACCGGCAAGCTCGCGCGTCTCGCGGGCGGTTCCGTCACCGTGCGCTACGGCGACACCGTGGTGCTCGGCACCGCCAACCGGTCGGAGCCGCGCCCGGGGCTCGACTTCTTCCCGCTGACGGTCGATTTCGAGGAGCGGATGTACGCGGCCGGGAAGATCCCCGGCGGCTTCATCAAGCGCGAGTCCCGCCCCTCGGAGGCGGCCATCCTGGCGGCGCGCCTGACCGACCGCCCGATCCGCCCGCTCTTCCCCGCGGGCTACAAGGATGACGTCCAGGTCGTGCTGACGGTCCTGTCCACCGACCAGGAGAACGACCCCGACATCATCGGGACGCTGGCGGCCTCCGCGGCCCTCACCATCAGCGAGATCCCCTTCCAGGGACCCGTCGCCGCCGTCCGGATCGGCCGGATCGACGGCGAGTTCGTGCTGAACCCGACCATCAGCCAGCTCGAGGAATCCGAGCTCGACCTGGTGGTCTCGGGCACGCGCGACGCCATCATGATGGTCGAGGCCGGCGCGAAGATCCTGCCCGAGGCCGTGATGGCCGACGCGATCGTCTTTGCGCACCGCAGCCTCGGCCCGCTGCTCGACCTCCAGGAGGACCTCCAGCGCCAGGTCGGCAAGGCCAAGCGGACCCCCTACCTCGAGCCCGGCACCGAGAGCGTCCTCGACTTCGCCGCGGCGATCGAGCAGGGGCGGGAGCTGGTCGTGGTCGACGTCGAGACCACCGGCCGCGACCCGCTCACCGCGGACCTGCTGGAGATCGGCGCCGTCAGGATGCGCGGCACCGAGATCGTGGACCGCTGGTCGACCTTCGTGAACCCGGGCCGGCCGATCGTCGGGAACCAGATGCACGGCATCACCGACGCCGACGTCAAGGATGCCCCGAGCCCGGCCGACGCCGTCCGCGCCTTCCGCGCGTTCGCCGGCGAGGCGGTGCTGGTCGGGCACAACGTCGGGTTCGACCTCGGGTTCCTCGAGGCCGCCGCCGGCGACGGCACCCGGTACCAGCCGGGGCAGTACCTCGACACGCTGGTGATCGCCCGCGAGGGGCACCCGGACCAGGAGAGCTACAAGCTCGGCGACCTCGCGCGCTTCTTCGGCGTCGCGCAGGAGACGAGCCACCGCGCCCTCGCCGACGCCGAGGCCACCGCCGGGCTCGTCGCGTACTTCGGCCGCACCCTGCCCGGGCGGATCCACGGCTTCCACGACGCGGTCGCGGAGTCCATCCGGATGCGCGGCAAGGGCGACCAGGAGGGGGCGGACGCCACCTTCGAGCGCGGCCGCCGCGAGGCGCGCCTGTCGAAGTCGCTCACCACGCTGGTCCACAAGAAGACCGTCCGCGAGCTGGTCCTCGGCGAGGGGATCCGCATGGACGGGCGCGACCTGGAGACGATCCGCCCGATCTCCGTCGAGGTTGGC
>JAJYEB010000076.1:0-1462 GCA_021790375.1 Chloroflexota bacterium
GGATGCGATCTACATGACCGCGGTCCAGGCGATGACCGGCCAGGGGGGCTGGCCGATGAGCGTCTTTCTCACCCCTGAGGGAAGGCCGTTCTACGGCGGCACGTACTTCCCCTCGTCGCGCGGTCGCGGGATGCCGGCATTCGGGGATGTGCTGGAGGCGGTCGGAGGAGCCTGGCGTGACCGCCGCGACGAGATCGAGGCGATGGCTCAGCGGCTGAGCGAGGCGATCGCCCGGTCGAACCTCGCCGATCCCGGCGGACGGGAGTCGGTCGATGCGCACGATGTGGCCGAGGAGGTTGCGAGGTCACGGGAAGGCGTACGGGCGACAGGCTTGCCCGGGTCCGGCCCCCGGCCTGCGCCCGGCGCCGCCTCGCCGCCCGGGGCCATTTCCGCGCCCGGCGCCGCCTCCGTGCCCGGGGAATCGTCCGCGCCCGGCGCCATCTCCGCGCCCGGCACTTCCGCCTCGTCCGACCGGCTTGGGGCGGCCGGCAGCACCGCGATCGCCCCATCGGGCCTCGCGGCGGACGTCGCCGGGGTCGGGCGCGACTCGCCGTCGCTGATCCGGGTCCCGCTTCGCCCGCCCGCGGTCGACCCGGACGTTCTCGACCGGGCGGCGTCGGCGCTCGCCGCGTCGTTCGATCGCGGCACGGGCGGATGGGGCACCGCGCCGAAGTTTCCCCAGCCCGCGACCATCGAGTTCCTGCTGGCCCGTGCCGCCACGCGGCACGACGACGAGGCACTCGCCATCGCGGAGCGTGCCCTCGACGCGATGGCGGCGGGCGGGATACACGACCAGGTAGGCGGGGGCTTCCACCGCTACAGCACCGACGCGCGCTGGCTGGTGCCGCACTTCGAAAAGATGCTGTACGACAACGCGCAACTGGCGCGCGCCTACGTCCACGCCTTCCAGCTGACCGGCGATCCTCGGCACGGCCGCATCGCGGGCCGGACGCTCGACTACCTCCGCCGCGAGATGGCCACTCCGGATGGGCTCTTCGCGGCGAGCCAGGATGCCGACACCGGGGGCATCGAGGGTGCGACCTACACCTGGACGCTGTCGGAGATGAGCCAGCTCGGAACCGACGCCGGGCTCGTGGCCAGCGCGTTCGGCGTGACAGCGGCCGGCAACTGGGAGGGCCGCAACGTGCTGTACCGGGCCCTCGAAGACGCCGCCCTGGCCTCCCTGCACGGCCTCGGACCCGAGCAGGTCGCCGAGCGGCTCGAGGAGGCTCGCGGCCGGTTGCTGAGGCTCCGCTCCGACCGGCCCCAGCCGGCGCGCGACGGCAAGGCGCTGGCGTCCTGGAACGGGCTCGCCATCGCGGCCTTCGCCGACGCGGCGCGGGTGCTGGGTCGCCCCGAGGATCTCGCCACCGCGACGCGAGCGGCGGACGCCGCGCTCCGGCTGCTCCGCGGCCCCGCCGGGCGGCTCCGGCGCTCCTGGAAGGACGGCCGCGCCGTGCTG
>JAJYEB010000076.1:1472-7946 GCA_021790375.1 Chloroflexota bacterium
TGCAGGGGTACCTGGAGGACCATGCGTTCCTGGCCGACGGCCTGCTCACCCTGTACGCCGCCACGTTCGACGAGCGATGGTTCGTGGCCGCCCGGGGACTCGCCGAGGTCATCCTCGCGCACTTCGCCGATCCGGCCGGCGGATTCTGGGACACCGCCGACGATCACGAGGCGCTGATCGCGCGGCCGCGTCAGGTGGAGGACGGGGCCGTCCCGTCCGGCGGTGCGGTGGCCGCGTCCGTGCTCCTGCGGCTGGCCGCCCTCACGGGGGAGGAGCGCTACCGGGCCGCGGCCGAGACGGCTCTCCCCCCGATCGCGCCGCTGGCCGCGCGCTATCCCACCGGGTTCGCGGCGTGGCTGCAGGCGATCGACCTGGCGAGCGCCCCGATCGACGAGGTGGCGATCATCGGCGGCGGCGATGATCCGGGAGCCCGTACCCTGGTGCGCGTGGCCACACGCGGCCTGCACCCGCACCGCGTGGTGGCCATGACCAGCGACCCGGGGCAGAGCCGCGTGGAGTTGCTCCAGAGCCGGTTCGCGCTCCGGGGGCGCGCGACCGCGTTCGTGTGCCGGGATTTCTCGTGCCGCCAGCCCGTGACCGAGCCCGAGGCGCTCGCGGCGCAGCTCGCCGACTAGAGTCCGCGACGCGGGCCCCCGCATCGTGCCCCGGCCGCCGGGCCGCCGGTAGCCGCGATCCGCACGGGCCCCCGCATCGTGCCCCGGCCGCCGGCAGCCGCGATCCGCGTGGGCAGCCGCGACCCGGCGCGGGCACCCGCGATCACGCCGCGGGCGCGTCCTCCCGGCCCTCGAACCAGCGCTCGAACGCGTCGTACGTCGCCGGTATGCGAACCCCCGCGCGGATCCCGTCGCCATCGAACAGCGCGTCGCCGGCCGGGTCGTCCATCGCCTCCGGTGTCTTCATCCCGTTGCCCGTGAGGAGCGCGACGACTTCGTCGCCGCTGCGGATCACGCCGCGCTCCCTGGCCCGCTCGATGGCCCCCACGGTGCAACCGCCCGCGGTCTCGGTGAAGATCCCCTCGAGCGTGGCGATCCGCCGCATCGCCGCCGACGTCTCCTCGTCCGGCACCGATTCGATCGATCCCCCGGTCGCCCACGCCTGCCTGAGGGCGAACGGACCGTCGGCCGGGTCACCGATCGCGAGACTCTTCACGATGGTCCGGGGCTCGCGAACGGGGACCGGCCGGTCGACCCCGGCCGCGAACGCGCTCGCGACGGGTGCGCACCCGGCCGGCTGCGCACCCACGAACCGCACATCCTTCGGCTCGACCAGGCCGTACCGCACCAGCTCGGCGAAGCCCCTCGCGACCTTCGTGTAGAGCGACCCGGAGGCGATCGGCGCCACCAGCACGTCGGGCAGGCGCCACCCGAGCTGCTCGGCGACCTCGTACGCCAGCGTCTTGGACCCCTCCGCGTAGTAGGGGCGCAGGTTCACGTTCACGAATGCCCAGCCGTGCTCGTCGGCGATCTCGAGCGAGAGCCGGTTGATCTGGTCGTACGTGCCGGCAACGGGGACCAGGGTCGCGCCGTACGCGAGCGCCTGGCGCACCTTGGCGGTCTCGATGTCGGCCGGCACGAACACGTACGCCCGGAGCCCGGCCGCCGCGGCCGCCGCGGCGACGGCACCGGCCAGGTTGCCCGTGGAGGCGCACGCGAGCGTGTCGAAGCCGAACTCGATCGCCCGGGCGGCGGCGACGGCCACCACCCGGTCCTTGAACGAGAGGGTCGGGTTCAGGGAGTCGTTCTTGAGCCAGAGCCGCTCGATGCCCAGCGCGTGCCCCAGGCGGTCCGCACGCTCGAGCGGGGTCGAGCCGACCGGCAGCGAGCGGGTCGGGGGCTGCTCGACCGGCAGCAGCTCGAGGTACCGCCAGATGCCCTGCGGCCTCGCCTCGATCGCGGCGCGACTCAGGGTCGCGGCGATCGCGGTCTCGTCGTAGGTCACCTCGAGGGGGCCGAAACAGGCCGCGCACACGTACGAGGGCCCGGTGGGGACGCCGGCGCCGCAGTTGCGGCAGCGCAATCCGGTGACGCGGGGCACGTGGACCTCCGTTCCGCGAAGGTACCGACCCGGCTGCCCCAAGAATCATCCGACCCTTCCCCCTGGCGATGGGAAGGGTCGACGTCGTCCCTTATCTCGCAGGAGGTCCTGCCCGGATTTGGCACCTTTCCCCCGGCGATACGCTCGCCGGCGGCAGGTTGTCGGGCTTCACAGGGCCGGTCCCTCCGCCACTCTTGATAAGAGTCTTCAGTTGCCGCGGAGTGTAGGGGTGCGTGCGGCGACCGGTCAAGCCGGCTGTTATACTCCGGGCTCACCCGAGCCGCGGGCCCAGCCCGCCAGCGATGGAGGAGTCGTTGCTCGAGGAAGGGACGGGGTCGGTCCCGTGAGGCCGGTCCGTACCCTCGGTCCGGCGGTCCGTCGACACGACGGCGGACGACGAGAGGCGGAGTCTATCCAGGTCCCGGCCGTCACGGCCCGGGGCCTTCTCCATTTCCGGGGGGCGTGACGTGCCGGCAACGATCGTGGTCGGCCTCCAGTGGGGCGACGAGGGGAAGGGCAAGACCACCGACCTGCTCGCCGAATCGGTCGCCGTGGTGGTGCGCTACCAGGGCGGTGACAACGCGGGCCACACCATCGTGCTGGGCGAATCCGTCTTCAAGCTCCACCTCGTCCCCAGCGGTGTCCTCTACCCGCACATCACGCCGGTCATCGGGAACGGCGTGGTGGTGAACCCGCAGACGCTCCTCGACGAGATGGCGATGCTCGAGTCGCGCGGGGTGGCGACGGGCAGGATCCGGGTGAGCGAGGCGGCCCACGTGATCATGCCGTACCACGTCGCGCTGGACGGGGCGATGGAGGCGCGGCTGGCGGGTGACGAGATCGGCACCACGCATCGCGGGATCGGCCCCGCCTATGCCGACCGCGCCTGGCGCGTGGGGCTGCGGATGGCGGACCTGCTGGATCCCCGCGTGCTCCGGTCCAAGCTCGAGCGGGTGCTCCCCGAGAAGAACGCGGTGCTGGTCCAGACGCACGGGCTCGAACCGTTCGACCTGGACGAGCTGGTCGACCGGGCGACCGACTGGGGCGAGCGCCTCCGCCCCTACATCGTCGACACGACCGGCCTGGTCCAGGCGGCACTCGCGCAGGGGCGGCACGTGCTGCTGGAGGGCGCCCAGGGCACGCTGCTCGACCTGGACCACGGCACCTACCCCTACGTCACCAGCTCGAACCCGGTCGCGGGCGGGGCCTGCACCGGCGGCGGCGTCGGGCCGCTCCAGGTTGACGAGGTAATCGGGGTCATGAAGGCGTACTCGACGCGGGTCGGGTCCGGGCCGTTCCCCACCGAGCTGGCCGACGAGACGGGCCGGCACCTGCTGGAGAAGGGGCACGAGTTCGGCACCACCACCGGCCGGCGCAGGCGCTGCGGCTGGTTCGACGCCGTGCCGCTGCGGCGGGTCGTGGCGGTCAACAGCGCCACCAGCATCATGCTCAACAAGCTCGACATCCTGTCGGGGCTCCCGCAGGTCCGCCTCTGCGTCGCGTACCGGATCGACGGGAACGTCGTCGCGGACCTGCCCGCCTCCGGCGATCTCCTCGCCCGGGCGGAGCCGGTGTACGAGACGTTCGACGGCTGGGAGGAGGACCTGGGCGCGGTGCGCCGGGCCGGGGACCTGCCCATCGCCGCCCGGCGATACGTCGACGCGCTGGAGGAGCTCGCCGGCGTCCCGATCTCGATCGTCAGCGTGGGGGCGGACCGGACGGCGACCATCTTCCGCCGCGAGCGTCCGCGCCGCGGGGCGCTCGCCGGATGAGCGCGACTTCCGCCGGGGGCGACCTGCTCCGGCCCCGCACCATCCTGGTGGTGGGCGGAGGGGCCCGCGAACACGCCCTCAGCTGGCGGCTGCGGCAGGACCCCGGGGTCGAGCGCGTCATCGAGGCGCCGGGGAACGCCGGACACGCCGACGTGGCCGAGGTGCACGGCGAGGTACCGGCACACGACCACACCGCGATCGTGGCGCTGGCGCTCCGCGAGGAGGCCGACCTGGTCGTGATCGGCCCGGAGGCGCCGCTGGTGGCCGGGCTGACCGACCGGCTGCGCGCCGCCGGAATCGCGACCTTCGGGCCGTGCGCTGCGGCGGCCGCACTGGAGGGGAGCAAGGCCCTCGGCCGCAGGATCGCGGCGCGCGCGGGCGTGCCGATCGCGCCCGGGGCCGTGTTCGACGCGGTCACGCCGGCACTCGCCTATGCGGCCTCGCTCGGCGGACCGGTGGTGGTGAAGGCCGACGGGCTCGCGGCCGGCAAGGGCGTGACCGTCTGCGCCTCGCTGGACGAGGCCGAGGTCGCGCTGCAGGACGCGATCGAGCGGCGGGCCTTCGGCGACGCGGGACGGAGGGTCATCGTGGAGCGGGCGCTCTCGGGCCGCGAGGCCAGCGTCATCGCGATCTGCGACACCACGACGGCCCTGGCGCTGCCGGCGGCCCGCGACCACAAGCGGATCGGCGAGGGAGACGTGGGGCCCAACACGGGCGGGATGGGTGCGTACTCGCCGGTCCCCGACCTGGACGACGCGGCGGTGGCCCGGATCGTGGCCGAGTTCCACCTGCCGACACTCGCGGCGCTGGCCGCGCGCGGGCGCCCGTTCCGCGGCGCGCTCTACGCGGGACTCATGCTGATGTCCGAGGGACCCCGGCTGCTCGAGTACAACGTCCGCCTCGGGGACCCGGAAGCGCAGGCGATCCTGCCGCGCGTCGCGGCCCCGCTCGCCACCCTGCTGCTCGCGGCTGCCACGGACCGGCTCGCCGCCGCGGCCGAGGCGCTCGGGATCGAGGGACCGCTCCTCCCGGCGCAGCCCGGATCGACGGTGGCCGTGGTGCTCGCCGCAGAGGGCTACCCGGGGACCCCGGCCACCGGCGACGAGATCGAGGGGATCGACGCGGCGCGCGCCCTGGGTGGGCTCGTGTTCGAGGCCGGGACGGCTCGCCGCGAGGGGCGCGCGGTCACCGCAGGCGGCAGGGTGCTCACCGTGGTGGGCCGGGGCGGCGACCTGGAGACCGCCGCATCGGCGGCCCACCGGGCGGCAGGCGTGGTGCGGTTCCGCGGGCGCCAGGTGCGCGGGGACATCGGACGGCCGGGCGTCCTCGACGCGGTGAGCCGGGAGCTCGTCCCGTGATCCCGCGCTACACGCTTCCGGCGATGGGGGCGATCTGGACGGACCAGGCGCGCTTCGAGGCGATGCTGCGCGTCGAGGTCGCCGTCGTCCAGGCGCAGGCCGGGCGGGGCCAGGTGCCGGGGGATGCCCGCGACGCGATCGGATCCCGCGCTCGCGTGGACGTCGACCGGATCGCGGAGCTCGAGCGCACCACGGACCACGACGTGATCGCCTTCGTGAGCCAGGTCGCCGAGACGGTGGGGCCGGAAGGCCGGTACCTGCACCTGGGCCTGACCAGCAGCGACGTGCTGGACACTGCCCTCGCGCTGCAGTGCCGTGCCGCCGCGGACCGGCTGCTGGCGGACCTGGACGCGGCGATCGACGTGCTGGTGCGGCGCGCGCGCCAGCACGCGGACACGGTCATGATGGGGCGCACCCACTCGGTCCACGCGGAGCCGATCACGTTCGGCGTCAAGCTCGCGGGCTGGGCGTTCGAGCTCGACCGCGATCGGCGCCGGGTCCGGGCGGCGGCGGACGATCTCGCGGCCGGCAAGCTGTCGGGTCCGGTCGGCACGTACAGCCACGTCGACCCCGCGATCGAGGCGGACGTCATGGCGTCGCTTGGGCTGGCCGTCGATCCGGTCAGCACCCAGATCGTCCAGCGGGACCGGCATGCGGCGTTCCTCGCCGCGATCGCCGTGACCGGCGGCTCCGTCGAGCGGTTCGCCACCGAGATCCGCAACCTCCAGCACACCGAGATCGGCGAGGTCCAGGAGCCGTTCCGCAGCGGCCAGAGGGGCTCCAGCGCGATGCCGCACAAGCGCAACCCGATCGTGAGCGAGCGCCTCGTCGGGATGGCGCGCCTGCTGCGCGGCTACGCACAGGCTGCCCTCGAGGACCAGGCGCTGTGGCACGAGCGGGACATCAGCCACTCGTCGGTGGAGCGCGTGGCGCTGCCCGACGCGACCATCCTGCTCGACTACATGCTGGTGCGGTTCACCGGCCTGGTGGACGGGCTCGTGGTGCGGCCGGACCGGATGCGCGAGAACGTGGCGCGCGGCCTGGGGCTCCATGCCTCGGGCCGGGTGCTGCTGGCGCTGGTGGAGGACGCCGGGCTCTCGCGCGAGGACGCCTACGCGATCGTGCAGCGGAACGCGCTCCGGGCGGCTGACGAGCGGCGGCCGCTGGTGGACCTGCTCGGCGAGGATCCCGACGCGTCGGCGCTCTCGCCGGGCGCGCTGGCGGCATGCTTCGACGATGCCGGGTTCCTCCGCCACGTGCCGGAGATCATGGCGCGTCTCGAGCGCCTG
>JAJYEB010000077.1 GCA_021790375.1 Chloroflexota bacterium
CCGGATGCGGTCGGCCGTCTCGGCCTTGAGGCGCTCGGGGCTGTTGAAGGCGAACGAGACGGAGGCCTTGCTGACGCCCGCGACCTGGGCGACGTCGGCGATGCGGGGACGCCTGGGACGGGCTTCGGTCACCGCTGCTCCTGCCTGGGGGCTGGGGGTCCGCACGGGGTGGGCGCTGGTCCGGTTGCCGGCCACTGGTCCGGTTGTCGGCCGCTGGCCCGGTTTACTGAACCGGTTTAACGGCAGTTTAGCCGAGGCTCGCCGGATGTCAATACCGTAATTGGGGCGATCCGTGACGTTGCAGACGCATCTCGTACAACGCCGGAACGGAGTGGCCCTGGTGCGAGACAGGGCGCGCCCGGACGCAGGCGACCGCCGGTGCAGGTGGGGGCGCAGGCGCAGGCGAGGGCGCAGGCGAGGGCGCAGGCGCGGGTGCACGCGCGGGTGCTGCGCGGGCGAGAGCGCGGCTCGCGTCCCGAGTCAGCCTCCATGTTCCGTCGGCCATACTTTGTATGGCGGACGGGGAGCGGTGCGGACGGGGAGCACAGCGGACGCATGGCACTGCGACGGCAGCTGCAGGCCGCTTGCATTGCCGCCCGACCCGCACGACCCGCATGACCGGCGCGACCGGCGCGACCCGTGCGACCCACCTGACGGGGCCTGGCAGGATCGAAGGGCGATAGGACCGCCGGGCCCAGACCCTGTTCTTGCTGGCGAGCGCGCACGCACGTCCGCCCGACGGGTGCCCACGTTGACCCGATGGGACCGAGCCGCGCCGACGTGGACGCCGTCGACCTGCCAGCCGACCGCGCGGAGCACCACCGCCATACTTTGTATGGCAACACGAACAGGGGGTTGCGGCGGGCGACGACCGCGGAAGGCGGGCCGGGCCGGGCCGGGCCGGGCCGGGCCGGGGAAGGCTCGCCGACCGCGGAAGGCTCACCCCGCCTCCACCGCCACCCCCGCCCGCGCGTGGCAGAATCCGGCCGATGATCTCCACCCTCCGCGGGATGCCGGCCGGCGTGTGGCTCTTCCTGGTCTACGCCTTCATCATCCTCGCGATGCTCGGGATCTCCCTTCCCGCGGTGGTGAACCTCGCCACCGGCGACGCGCCCATCAGCGGAGTGGGGCTCCTCTCGGCGCTGCTGCTGGCGTACACCATCTTCACCATCACGCTGGTGCTGCAGCGCAAGCAGGCGGCCTGGGCCTTCAGCCAGGGTCTGGCGACGCTGACGATTCCCCTCGTGCCGCTCCTGTGGTTCGCGACCGGCCTCGTCGGCGCCGTCTTCGCCGCCGTCCTCGCTCTCCTGCTCTTCCGCGGCCTGCGGACCGCCCGCGTCCGTGACTGGTTCAACGAGGTCTGACGCATGCGCTTCGTCCGTTATCGCGAGGTCGACCCGTCGGGAAACGCCGCGGGGACCGGCCTGGACCTGCCAGTTCGCCCTCGCCTTGGTCTCCAGTACGATCCCGGTCCCGACGGCCGCGGCGGCCGCGTGCTCCCACTCGACGCCCTGCCGGGCGTGACGGACGACGCCGATCGGGCACGCGCGCTCGACGACGCGGACCTGGCGGCGTTCCTGGCGGCCGACCCCCAGCTGGAGGCCACGCGCGCCGGCCTGGAGCGCCTGCCCGACCCGGGGCCGCTCCAGCTGCCGGCCGCCAGCGTGCGGCTGCTCGCGCCACTGCACCGGCCCGGGAAGATCGTCTGCGTCGGGCACAACTACCGCGAACACGTCGAGGAGCAGGGGCTTCCCGTCCCCGACCGCCCGACGCTCTTCGCCAAGTGGGCCAACGCCGTGGTGGGGCATGCCGAACCGGTCGTTCGGCCGGACGCGACCGAGGCGCTCGACCTGGAGGCCGAACTGGCGGTGGTGATCGGGACCCGGACGCAGCGGGTGCCCGAGATGCTCGCGCTGGCGCACGTCGCGGGATGGACCGCGGTCAACGACGTCTCGGCCCGCGACCTGCAGGGTTCGAAGCCGGCGGTGAAACCGGGTGCGCACGGGGACGGCCAATGGGTCCGGGCCAAGGCGTCCGACACGTTCATGCCCATGGGCCCGGCGGTGGTGACGATCGACGAGCTGCCCGACGTATCGGACGTCGGGATCCGCTCCTGGCGGGCGGCGGCGGACGGCACGGTGACGACGATGCAGGACGGGACCACGCGCACCATGATCTTCGGCGTGCCGCAGCTGATCGCGTTCATCAGCGCCGTCATCACGCTCGAGCCGGGCGACCTGGTGGTGACCGGGACCCCGTCGGGGGTGGGAGTCTTCCGCGTCCCGCCCGTGTACCTGGAACCAGGCGACGTCGCCAGCGTGGAGGTCGCCGGAATCGGCCGGATCGACAACCCCGTCGTGGCCTACGACGGCAGCGTGCCCCTCGGATCGCCCGCGGCGGCCATACTCGCGGAGCGCGGGTAACCGCCGGGGAAGGCGTGGCCGTCCTCGGGTGCAGGCCAATCGGGCTCTGTCGATCGCCATCGCGAAGGGTGCCGGGGCATGGCGCGTGATGCCACAGGAGGACTGAGATGTCCGAGACGACGGCGCTGCGGGCGGCAGAGACGCCTGCCGGGCGCCCCGACCCACTGGGCTACCTGGCCGAGGAGATCGCCGACCTGCAGGCGAAGCACCTCTACCGGCCGCTCCGGGTGATGACCGGCGCACAGGCAACACGCACGGTCATGGACGGCCGGCCCGTGATCAGCCTCTCCTCGAACAACTACCTGGGCCTTGCCACGCATCCGCACCTGGTCCGGGCCGCGCTCGACGCGGTGCGGGACCTGGGGGTGGGAAGCGGCGCGGTCCGCACCATCGCGGGCACCATGGAGCTGCACCAGGAGCTCGAGCGGCGGCTCGCGGCGTTCAAGCACACCGAGGCCGTGCTCACGTTCCAGTCGGGGTTCACGGCCAACAGCGGCGTGATCCCGACGATCACGGGCGAGCGCGACCTGATCGTCAGCGACGAGCTCAACCACGCCTCGATCATCGACGGGGTGCGGCTGTCCCGGGCCGCGCGCGCCGTCTTCCCGCACCGGGACGTCGATGGGTTGGAGAGGGTGCTGCGCGAGGCGCGCGCGAAGGGAACGGTGCCGGGCGGTTCGGGCGTCTCTGGCGCGTCGGGCGGATCGGCCGCATCGGGCGCCTCGGGCGGCCCCTACGAGCACATCCTCGTGATCACCGACGGCGTCTTCTCGATGGACGGCGACATCGCGCCGCTCCCCGGCATCTGCGAGGTGGCCGAGCGCTACGACGCGGCGGTGATGGTCGACGACGCGCACGCGTCGGGCGTGCTCGGGCGCAACGGGCGTGGAACCATCGACCACTTCGACCTGCACGGGCGGGTCGACGTGCAGGTGGGCACGCTCTCCAAGGCGGTGGGCGTGCTGGGCGGGTACGTGGCCGGGCGCCAGCACCTGCGTGATTACCTGATCCAGCGCTCGCGGCCGTTCCTGTTCAGCACCTCCCACCCGCCGGCCGTGGCCGCCGCGTGCCTGGCTGCCATCGACGTGCTGGAGGGGGAGCCGGAGCGGATCGATCGGCTCTGGGAGAACACGCGCTTCTTCAAGGCGGGACTGCAGGAGCTCGGGTTCGACACGGGGGTCAGCGAGACGCCGATCACGCCGGTCATCGTGCGCGACTCGGAGAAAGCGGGCCGCATGAGCGACCGGCTCTTCGAGCTGGGCATCTTCGCCCAGGCGGTGGTCTACCCGACCGTGGCACTCGACAAGGCGCGCATCCGCACCATCGTGACCAGCGAGCACTCGCGCGACGAGCTCCAGGCGTGCCTGGACGCGTTCGGGACGGTGGGCCGGGAGCTGCGGGTGATCTGAGCGGGGCCCGGACGCCGCGGTGCCCGGGACGCCGCTCGCGGCTCGCGGGAGCGGGGCGCGCTCGTCGGGGCGGGGCCCGGGACGCCGCGGGGTTCGCCGGAGCGGAGCGCGGAGGTCGCGGCGGCTTCGCGTTGCGGCAGGCGGCGCGTTGCGGCTGGGGCGTGACCGCGCTATCGGCGCCTCCTTCCGCCACGTTAGATCCCAGGGAGCGGTGGGCGAGCCACACGGCCCCGGCGGCCACTCTCTGCCGCCAGGCGTTCCCCGGGCACACAACTGGCGGCAGCCCCGGCTTCACCGGCCCCACGACTCGCCAGATTGTCGCCGGTGGAACGCGCGCCGCCTCGCGGTCGCCGGGTTCTCTCCCGGCGAATGTCTGGCATGCCGGGACACGCCCGCCGATGGCGCCGCGCGTCCGGCCCCGCTCGGTCGCGCACGGCGGCGCTCGTCCCCGCTCGCCGCAAGGTCCAGACGCCGGCCAGGCTCAGCTCCGGGGCCGTCTCGATCTCCTCCCGGTGGAGATTGGCAGAAAGCTCAGTGCTCGGATCGGCCCGACTGGGTCGGCGAGCCATGCGGCCACATCGCGACCCTGGTACGGGAAGGCGTTGCGCAGCACGGTCGCGTGCCGCGCCACCTGCCGGCGGTTCCCGCCACGCTCTTCGAGAATCAGCCAGCGACCCACGTCACTCACCGGGATCCAGCCGCGGTCCCTCGCCACCTTCGGGGCGAGGCGGCACTTGCGGTCCATCGTCGCCAGCATTGCCTGTTGGTCGCCCATCTCCGTCTTCAGCTCGACCACGAGCAGGGTCCTTCGCTGGGGATGCCAGGCGAAGATGTCGATCGACCCGCGTTCGCCGTACTCGGAGAACGACGCCTCGGCCACGAACTGCCAGGCGCCCGTCGCAGCGAGCCGGCGGGCCACCGTCTCCTGCAGCGCAGCGTGGCGCTCATCGAGAAGCCGATCCAGCTGCCCGCCGCGCCAGCGCAGGTCGAGCTCGACCCGGGCATCCAGTGCAGCCGCAACGGAACGGATCGCGCGCACGCTGAGGGTCTCGCCGTGGCCCCGCTCCATTCGCGATACCGCTGCAGGAGACAGTCCGGCGGCGGCGCCCACGTCCACCTGCCGCCAGCCGTGCCTCAGCCGAAGCGCACGGATCGCCCGTCCGAGTCGCTGGTCGTCCACCCCTGGAGTGTGGCGGCCGGGGATCATCCACAGCTCACCAGGCACTTCACCGACGATGCACCACCGGGAGCTGGCTCCGGCCGCGGTGCGAGCGGATGGACATCGACCTGCGCCGGGCGTGCCTACTCGGCGGTGGCGCTCGCCGGTGGGACGTGCCTGCTCGCCGGCGGCACCCGCCGATGGGGCGTGCCGCGGGGTGCCCCTCCCCGAATGAACCCCTACCCCGCCTTCCGCGCCTGAACGTACACGCTCGGACCCGGCGTCACCGAGCCCAGAGGCCCCTGCAGCGGCCCCTCCACCGCCGCCAGCCAGCCCGCCGGCAGCCGGTCGCGCAGCATCGGCAGCCGGAAGAGCGACACCGCCCGAACCTCCTCCACCCGCAGCCCTGCCCGGCGCAGCAGCCGGCGCACCTCGAGCGGATGCCGGTCGAAGTGCAGCGGCAGGTACTCGTGCGGCTCGGTCGTGAACGGCGACCACTCCTGGCGGCCCAGCGCGTGCTTCAGGATCGCCTTGAGGTTGCGCTTGTTGGCGAACTCGAGCACCAGCACGCCGCCCGGACGCAGGACCCGCGCGAACTCGGCGAACACGGCGCCGGGGTGCTCCAGGTGGTGGACCACCCGCACGCAGACCACCGCGTCGAACGAGCCGTCGTCGAACGGCAGCGCGTACGCGTCGCCCTGCTCGACCCGAATCCGCGAATCGTCGCGGAACTGCTCGCGCGCCGCCGCCACGTGCGCCTCCGACGCGTCGAGCAGCACGACCTCGCGGTAGCCCCGGTACTCGTCGGCCAGGCGGCCGTACCCGGCCCCCACCTCCACGAGCCGCTCGCCGGTCGGGGGCAGCAGCGCGCGGATCGCCAACCGGTCGCAGCGGTCCTCGTAGTCGCGCGCGGCCCAGAAGACGTCCCGGTAGCGCAGGTCGTCGTAGCGCGGGATCTCGTGGTCGGGGGCGGCCGACGGCGTGTCCGACGGGCCGGGCACGTCGTCCGACGGGCCGGGCACGCCTGGCGCGGCTGGCGCGGGCGTCGCGGGCACTGTGGTCCGTTCCGGGGTCGTCATGGCGCGCCATTCTACGGGTCGGCTTGCCCGGCGCTCAGTCGGCCCGGCACCGCCCGGGCCGACCAGCCCTCCGGACCCCGGCGCCGTCCCGGCCCACAACCGGACGCGCGGCACGCACTCCGTCCCATGACGCGGCACGCACTCCGTCCCATGAACCTGTACCCTGCGCGCGATGCCCGTCCCGCTGCCGCTCGACGCCCACCTCCACACGGACCTCTCGCCCGACGCCGACGTGCCCCTCGACGTCTACGCGGCGCTCGCCCGCGAGCAGGGCGTGGCCGAGCTCGCCATCACCGACCACATCGACTTCGTGGCCGGCGATCCCGCCTACCACTACGCCGACTACGACCGACGCGTCCGCGTGGTCCGCGAGGCCGCCGAGCGCTGGGCGGGCGAGCCGGTCATCCGGCTCGGCCTCGAGGTCAGCTACGGGCACGACGTCGAGGGCGAGATCCGCGAGTACCTCGCCACGCATGCCTACGACTACGTGATCGGGTCGGTGCACCTGGGGCGACAGGGCCCCTTCAGGGACCCGCGGACGGCCGCAGCCTGGTGTGCCGGCAAGAGCCATCGCGAGGCCACCGCCTTCTACTGGGATGAGGTCGAGTGGGCCATCCGCAGCGGCCTCTTCGACACCCTCGGCCACCTCGACTTCGTCAAGCGCTACACCCAGCGGCACCTCGGGCCGTTCGAGTACGAGGCCCACGCCGACATCTACGATCGACTGCTCCGTGGGCTGGTGGACAGCGGCACCGCGCTCGAGGTGAACGCGTCGGGTCTCCGGCAGGAGCCCGGCGAGCCCTACCCCGCGCCGGCGGTGGTGGCGCGCTTCCGGGAGCTGGGGGGCGAACGGGTGGTGGCCGGCAGCGACGCGCACCGGGTCGAGCAGTTCGCGTTCGGACTGGCCGAGGCCTACCGGTCGATCGGAAGGGCCGGCTTCCGCGAGCTCAGCTTCAGGCGCGGCAGAGACCGGGTGGCGGTCGAGCTGTCGACCGAGCTGGTGGAGACGCTGCTGGGCGCCGGCGTCGGCGCGAACACGGGACGGGGGGTGACAGGTGCCTGACGGAGGTTCGATGCGGCTGACGGTCGTGGGGTGCGCGGCCGCGTGGAGCAGAGTCCCCGGGCGCGCGTCGTCGTCCTACCTGGTCGAGCTGGGCGCGCCGGCCGATCCCGGGGTGCCCGCCGCTGCCTCGCCGCTTGCCGATCTCGCGGTTCCGGGCCGACCCTCGGCTCCCGGCCGCCCCCTGGCGCCCGCGATCCTCCTCGACATGGGCCAGGGCGCCTTCTCGGCACTGTCGGGCTACCGCGATCCGAACACGATCGACGGGGTGCTGATCTCGCACGCGCATCCCGACCACTGCATCGACCTGGTGCCGCTGCGGCTCTTCCTGCGCTTCGGGTGCGTTCCCGCCCGCACGGTGACGCTGCGCGGGCCGGCCGAGCTGCGGCAGCGGTTCGACGGGCTGACCAACGAACCGGACTTCCTGTGCGACCTGCCGGGCGACCCGCTGGCCCCGGGCACGTTCGAGCTCGCCGGGTTCCAGGTGTCGGTCGCCCCGGTGCTGCACAAGGACAGCAGCTTCGCGTTCCGGGTGGCGCCCGCGGGCCGCTCCGGCCCGGGCGAACTCGCGGGCGCCGCGTCTTCGGGGCTCGGCCGATCGACCGGGGCCGACTCTTCCGCCCGCGGGCTGGTCTACTCGGGCGACTGCGGTCGGGCAGACGACCTGCTCGCGCTGATCCGACCGGGGGACACGCTGCTGGTGGAGGCCTCGCACGGCGCGGGCCCGATCATCGAGGGCCCGAACCACCTGAACGTCGCCGAGGTCGTGCGCGTGGCGACGGCCGGCC
>JAJYEB010000078.1 GCA_021790375.1 Chloroflexota bacterium
GCCGGTGCTCGGGGTCCACGGCCACATCCACGAGTCGGGCGGCGAGCGGAAGATCGGCGAGACCCTCTGCGTCAACGCCGGTTCCGAGGCGAACCACGGCATCCTGCGCGGCTTCCTGATCGACCTCGACGCGAACGGCGTCCAGCGGACCCTGCGGGTGGAAGGCTGACCGTGACGGGCCGCTGCCGCCGACGGGCGAGCGTGCAGGCGCGTCCCGGGAGGCGCCGGCAGTGACGCGGCGCGTCCGGGTGGCGGGCGTCCAGATGGCGATGGGCGAGGACCGTGCCGCGAACCTGGCCCACGCCCTCGCCGCGGTCGAGGAGGCGGCGCGCCGGGGCGCGTCCCTGGTGGTGCTGCCCGAGCTGTTCACGGGCCGCTACTTCCCGCAGTACCCGGCACGCGCCGAGTTCCTCGGCTGGGCCGAGCCGATCCCCGGTCCCACCACGGAGGCCATGGCGGCGGCCGCGAGGCGCCTGGGCATCACCCTGGTCGGCTCCGTCTACGAACGCGCCATGCCCGGCCTCAACTACAACACGGCGGTCGTCCTGGCCCCCGACGGGTCCCTGGTCGGTCGCACGCGGAAGGGCCACATCCCGGACGGGCCCGGGTACACCGAGAAGTTCTACTTCGCCCCGGGCGACTCCGGCTACCCGGTGCTGGACCTGGCGCCGGGCGGCGTGCCGCTCCCCACCGCCACCCCCACCTGCTGGGACCAGTGGTTCCCCGAGGTGGCCCGCATCGCGGCCCTGCAGGGGGCCCAGCTGATCGTGTACCCCACCGCCATCGGCTCGGAGCCCGCGTACCCGGACGAGGACACCCACGACGCCTGGCGCACCGTGATGCGCGGCCACGCGATCGCCAACGGCGTCTGCGTCATGGCAGTGAACCGCTGCGGCACGGAGGACGCCATCACCTTCTACGGGGGCACGTTCCTGGCCGGCCCGATGGGCGAGGTGCTTGCCGAGCTCGGGCCCGACGAGGGAATCCTGGAGGCCGAGATCGACCTGGATGCGGTGGACCGGGCGCGCGAGCTGTCGCCGTTCTTTCGGGATCGCCGGATCGACACATACGGACCGCTGCTCGCACGCGGAGGACGTCCATGAGCACCACGGGAGACGCCGCCGACCTGGTGCTGGCCGGCGGCTCGGTCCGGGTGATGGATGCCGTGGGGCGCACCGCATCGGCCGTGGCCGTGCGGGGCGGGCGGATCGTCGCGGTGGGGTCGGATCGGGACGTGACGGCGCTGGCCGGCCCCCGGACGCGCCGCATCGACCTCGCCGGGCGCACGCTGCTGCCCGCGTTCCAGGATGCCCACCTGCACCCGTCGATGGCGGGCGTGGGGCTGCTGCGCTGCCCGCTCCACGAGCTTCCCCGCACCCTCGAGGCATACCAGGACGCCATCCGCCGGTACGCGGCCGCGAACCCCGACGCGCCCTGGGTGCTGGGCGACGGCTGGTACATGGAAGCGTTCCCCGGCGGGACCCCGCGCCGCGAGGACCTGGACGCGGTGGTGCCGGACCGGCCGGCGTTCTTCATCAACCGCGACGCCCACGGCGCCTGGGCCAACAGCCGCGCGCTCGCGGTCGCCGGCATCACCCGCGCCACGCCGGACCCGGCCAACGGCAGGATCGAGCGCGACGCGAACGGCGAGCCGAAGGGCACGCTCCACGAGGGCGCGATGGAGGACGTCAAGCGCATCCTCCCGCCGGTCACCGTGGAGGACCGGGCACGCGGCATCGAGCTGGCGCAGGCGTACCTGCACCGGCTCGGCATCACCGCCTGGCAGGACGCCTGGGTCACCCCCGACGACCTGGCCGCGTACCGGCTGGCCGCCGAGCGGGGTCGCCTGACCGCCCGCGTGGTCGCGAACCTGTGGTGGGAGCGCGAGCGGGGCGGCGAGCAGATCGACGAGATGATCGAGCGGCGCCGCACCGGCCAGGTCGGCCGGCTCCGCGCCTCGACCGTGAAGATCATGCTGGACGGGGTGGCCGAGAACTTCACGGCGGCCATGCTGCATCCCTACCTGGACGGCCACGGCCGCTCGACGGGCAACCGCGGGATCAGCTTCGTGGACCCGGAGTTGCTCAAGCGCTACGTGACCCGGCTGGATGCCGAGGGCTTCCAGGTCCATTTCCACGCGCTCGGCGACCGGGCCGTGCGCGAGGGGCTGGACGCGGTCGAGGCCGCCCGACGCGCCAACGGGCCCGGCGACAACCGGCACCACCTGGCGCACCTGCAGGTCGTGGACCCGGCCGACGTGGCGCGCTTCCGGACGCTGGGCGCGACCGCCAACATGCAGCCGTTCTGGGCGTGCAACGACCCCCAGATGGTCGAGCTGACGCGGCCCTATCTGCCGCCCGACCGGTTCGCGTTGCAGTATCCGTTCCGGTCGCTGCGCCGCGCGGGGGCGATCCTGGCCGGCGGCAGCGACTGGACGGTCAGCACGCCGAACGTGATGGCCGAGGTGGAGGTGGCGGTGACGCGGGTCTCACCGGAGGACCGCGCTGCCGATCCCCTGCTGCCCGACGAGGCGCTCGACCTGCCCGATGCCCTGGCGGCCTACACGATCGGATCGGCCTACGTGAACCACCTGGACGACGCCACCGGCACGATCGAGGTGGGCAAGCTGGCCGACCTGGTGGTGCTGGACCGCGACATCTTCGCCCCGGACGCGGGTCCGCTGGGCGACGTGCGCGTCCTGCTCACGCTCCTCGAGGGCGACGCGGTCCACGAGGACGCGGCGCTCGAGGCGCGGTAGGCGCGGCCCCGCGCCGACGACGCGGCCCCGGCAGGCGCCGGAGATGCGGCGCCGACGGGCGCCGGACGATGGTGCGGCCGGGCGTGCCGGGACGTTCCCGGCCGCGCGCTCCTATTGCTGGGGGGCGTGCCGGGTCTGCCAGATCCAGTGGCGCGGGTCGATGGTCACGAACGCGGCGATGGCGACGGCCACCACGGGGCCCAGGGCCTGCGGAAGACCGAACGCGAACGACGCGAACCCGTACCAGGCCGCCACGGCCACGAACCAGAACAGACCGGCGAGCACTCTGCGAACCATGGCGCAGATGGTCGCGACCGGTGAACGCGCCGCGGAGTACCCGCTGGTACGGGAGCGGCCGAACGATGGTCCCGGGCGTCGCCGGGTCGCTACGTCCGCCGGGGATCCACGCCGCCGGCCAGCCGCAGCAGCCCCGCCAGCTCGGCCGCCAGCGCGTCCGGCACGTAGCGCATGAGGTTGTGGCCGGCTCCGGGGAACCGGACCAGCCGCACCGGCCCGCGCGGCAGCCGAAGCGCATCCGCCAGCTCGAGTTCACGGTCGCGCGCCGACTCGTCGTCGGGTGCCGGCACGCCTGCGATCGCGACCAGCACCGGCGCCGACACCAGCGGCAGCAGCTCGTCCGGGCGGTAGGCGAGCATCGCCGACACCGTCCCGAGCAGCGCGTGCCGCCGCAGCACCGGCACCACGTGGCCGGCGTGCTTCTGCTCGACCTGCGCCCGCGCGGCGCGCTCCTGGTCGGCGTCCCAGCTGGCCGGGTCGAACCCGCGCCGGTCACCCAGCCAGGCCTCCATCGAGCGGAGCACCTCGGGCGGCTCCGCGAGGCCCTTCACGACCTGCTCCGGGTCGTCGCCGGCGTTGCGGCCGACGTCCTCCCAGCCACCGTCCACCAGCGCCAGGCCCGCCACCGCGCCGGGACGTTCGGCTGCGACGGCCACGGCCACACCGGCACCGAACCCACGGCCGGCCAGCACGGCGGGCGGTCCGGACGCGTCGGGAGCCCAGCCGTTCGCGACCATCACCGTGAGCACGTCCATCGCCAGCGACGGCAGCTCGTAGCCGCCGGCCGGCGCGTCGGACAGACCGTGCCCGCGGAGGTCGACTGCCAGCACGTGCGTCAGCCGCCGCAGCCGCCGGGCCACGGGCGCCCAGGACCACGCAGTCTCGCCGATACCGTGAAGCAGCAGGAGCGGAGGCAGTGACACCCCGCGTCCCGGTGGTTCGCCCGGCACGTCCGGGACCGCGTCCACCGGCCCGCCCCAGTCCAGGTAGTGGATACGGTCCCCCGTGTCCATCGGGACCACGAGCGAATCGGGTTCGGCCGACACGTCCGGCGCGATCACGAGGCTCGGTCCCGGCGGCGGCCAATCGGATCGCGCGCCCGGCTCCTGTCGGGGAGGCACCTGCGTAGGATAGGCGGATGCCGATCCGTCGCCGCGGCAGCCAGGCCCGCCGCCATCCCCGTCGACCCCGGCCGTCGTTCAGCCAGTCGTTCTTCGAACGGGCGCTCGAGCGGGCGATCGACGGGCTGCCGCGCCAGCTCCAGCCGATTCTCGACGAGGTGGCGATCGTGGTCGACGACGTGCCGAGCGCGGAGCAGCGTCGTACGGCTGGGCTGCGGCCCGGAGAGATGCTCTACGGCCTGTACGAGGGCGTGCCGCCCACGGAATGGGGAGCCGACTGGGTGCCGCTCCCCAACAAGATCACGCTGTTCCAGCGGCCGCTCCAGGAGGACTTCCCCGATCCGATCGAGCTGGCCGAGGAGATCCGGGTGACGCTCGTCCATGAGCTGGCCCACCACGCCGGCTTCGACGAGGACCGGCTCGAGGGGCTCGGGGTCGACTGACCTCAGCCACGCGGGGCGCGCTCCAGCTCAGTCCGGCGCGTTGCGCTCCAGCGCGACCAGGTCCATCAGGATCGCGTAGGCCGTCGACTGCACCGGCGCGCCGAGCAGCATGAGCTGCAACCGTCCGCCGTACTCGGATTCGATGCGGAGGGCCATCGACGTCGCGCCGACCGGGGCCAGCGAGTCGTCGAGCGGAAGCTCCTCCGGGCCGACCCGCACCCGCACGCCGCGGGCCGCCCCCTCCCCCGTCGATTCGCCCCTGGCCACCAGGCGCACCCGCGCCCCGCGCCCGACGGCCTCCGCGGGCCAGCCGTCGGGGACCGCTTCGAGCCCCCGCCGCTCGACCGCGTCGGGCGTGATCGGCTCGCCCGGATCCAGCAGCAGGTTCGCCAGGACGGTTGCCTTGAGGGCCGCATCGTGCCCCTCGGTGTCGTTGCGCGGGTCGGCCTCCGCCTGGCCGGAACGCTGGGCGTCCGCAAGTGCCTGGGCCGCGCTGCGTCCCTCCGCCATGGCCGAGAGGATCCCGTTGGTGGTGGCGTTCACGATGCCGGCGAACGACAGGATCCGCCCGACCGGCACGATCGACTCGCGGATGGGGTGGGCGGGGAGACAGTCCATGAGTGCCGCCTCGTAGCGCAGGCGGGCGCCGGATCCGGCCGCGAGACGACGCAGTTGGGATTCGTGCCAGGCGATGGGACCCTTGTTGGCCGTGACCACGTCGCGACCGGAGCCGAGTGCGGCGCGGATGTGCGTGGCCGCCGGCTCGCCGTCACGAGGCGACTGCGTGGTGACTTCGACCAGCACGTCGTAGGGGGCGCCGGGATCGGCCAGGAACGAGACCAGGTCGGGCCAGGTGCGGGCCGCTCCCGGGACCTGCAGGCCCGCCCGGCGCGTGGCAACGGCGGTCACGTCGAACGCCAGGCCACGCCGATCGGCGAGCTCGCCGGCGGCCTGCCCCAGCAGGATCGTGAGCGCCTGCCCGACCGCCCCGTGACCGGCAAGCGCGAGGCGCCGCCGCCTCACGGCCACGTCACGTCCTCCGCGAGCGCGAGGATCGCCGGGAGCCGCGCCAGGTCGACGTTGCCGCCGGATCCCACCGCGCAGACCGTGTCGCCGTCCCGGAGCGGGATCCGACCGGAGATCACGGCCCCCAGGGCGGCCGCGCCCGCGGGTTCGAGCAGCTGCTTCATCCGCTCCAGCGCGAACCGGACCCCCGCGGCGATCTCGCGCTCCTCGACGAGCACGATCCCGTCCAGGTAGCGCCGCGCCAGCGCCATGACCCACGGGCCCGCGAACGGCGCCCCCAGGCCGTCCGCGATGCTGACCGGGTCCAGGTCGACCACCCGGCCGGCCTCCAGCGCGAGCGTCAGCGCATTGCTCCGCACCGGCTCCACGCCGTAGACGCGCACGCCGGGCCGAACCTGCTTCGCCGCCGCCGCGATCCCCGTCGCCAGCCCGCCGCCGCCGACCCCCACCACGATGACGCTCACGTCGGGGAGATCCTCGAGGATCTCGAGCCCGATGGTGCCCTGTCCGGCGATCATCGCCGGGTCGTCGAAGGGATGGACGTACACGAGGTTCCGCGCCCGCCGGAGCTCCTCGAGGTGGCGGTAGGCGTCCCCCACGTGTTCGCCGTACAGGACCACCTCCGCGCCGTACTTCCGCGCGGCGGCAGCCTTCGCCTGCGACGCCCCGGCCGGCATCACGACGGTGACCGGGATGCCGCGACTGGCCGCCACGTAGGCCACGGCCTGCGCGTGATTCCCGGCGGACAGCGCGATCAGCCCGCGACGCCGCTCGTCGGCGGTGAGCTGGTCGGTCTTGTTCGTGGCGCCACGAGGCTTGAACGAGCCGGTCAGCTGCAGGTGCTCGGCCTTCAGAAAGACGCGGGGCTGCCCGTCGGCCGCCGGTCCGGCCGACAGGGTGGTGCCGCCCTCGCCGGCCCGGACGACCCGGCCGGCCGTGCGCGACGAGAGCATGGGCGTGCGGTGCACCCGGCCCCGGATCCGCGCGGCCGCCTCCCGGATCTGCTCGAGGGGGATGTCGCCGACAAGCTCGGGCGCCGTTCCGCCACGCTCTTCGTCCACGGCGCGAGTATCGCAGCAACCCCGGAGGGCCGCCCGGGCACGACCCTCGCACGGGCCGGGGGCAAGCCGATCAGGCCCTCAGTCGGGCGTCACCATCGCGTGGTCGACGTAGCACCACAGCCAGCTCTCGCCCGGCTCGATCGACCGCATGATCGGGTGCCCGGTCGCCTGGTAGTGGGCCGTTGCGTGGCGGTTGGGAGAGGAGTCGCAGCAGCCCACGTGCCCGCAGGTCATGCACATCCGGAGGTGCACCCACCGTCCGCCGATCTTCAGGCAGTCCTCGCAGCCCGTTGCCGACGCCGTGACGTCGCGGACCTGGTCGAGATGCGGGCAGCTCGCCATGTGTCCCCCTTCCGAACGAAGTCGGTGTGACTGCCCATCCTGCGGTCCCGGACGGCGCCTGTCGAGCCTACCGCACGGCCGCGACGCTCGCTTCAGAAGGCCTTCAGCCGAGCGCCCTACCGTTGGCGCTGGACATGGCCTGCCGATCGACTCCGGCGACCGCGCGGTCGCGGGCGGCCACGCAGCGGGGGGCAGGAGGAGTGCCGGTGACCCGCCGCGCGGCGCGAGCAGGAGGTGTGCCGCGGGAGCCCGCCGCGACCCGGGCAGACGTCCGCTCCCGCAACGACCGGATCCTGCTCGTGTCGATGGTCGCCTACGCAGTGGTGCTGGCAGGCCTCGCGCTGGAACGTGGCGTCGAGCTCACGCCGGCGGTCCTCGCGATCGGGGCGGCGCTCGTGACCGTGCTCGCCCTCCGCAGGCGCCTGCCGTTCCGGGACTGGATCCCGTTCGTGGTCATCGCACTGGCCTACGAGCTGATCCGCGGCTACCAGGCGACGCTGGATGCCATGGTCCACGTGGCCGGCATCATCGGCGTCGAGCGCGACCTGCTCGGGGGGCAGCTGGCCACGGGAATCCTCCAGGCCGCCTTCCACCCGCTGCACGGGCTGGACCCGCTGGCCGTGGCCGCCACGATCCTGTACGTCCTGCACGTGCCGCTTCCGCTGGCGGTGGCAGGCTGGCTGTGGCTGCGTCACCGGTCCGCCTTCTACGACTTCGTGGCCGCGCTGGTGGTGCTCTCGATCGCGGCGTTCATCACGTACCTGCTGCTGCCCGTGGCCCCACCGTGGTGGGCCGCGGCCCACGGCTACGTCCCCGGGCCGGGCGGCCATCCGCTGATCTCCTACCTCCAGCCGGCCGCCTTCGC
>JAJYEB010000079.1 GCA_021790375.1 Chloroflexota bacterium
ATCGGATTGCGGGGGGATTCTAGGGCCGCGGCGACGCCGGTGGCAGGGGCCGTCAGTCCCGAGACTCAGCGGATCCCCGTGTCGTACTCCAGGTCCACGGTCTGCACGCCTCCGATCCCGGCGGCCAGCGTGATCGTCACCGCACGAGGCGCGCCCATGAGCCCCGCGACGGGCATGCCGCGGACCGAGAAGGTGCCCGACGTGGCCACGGTGATGCGGTACCGACCGTCGGGGCCGGACGTGGTGCGCGCGACTTCGCGGCCCGTGGAGTCGTCGAGCACGATGACCGCACCAGCGACCGGCCGGGGAGCACAGCCCGGCTGCGGCGGGTTCCGTTCGACGGGGCAGGTCGGACCTGCGGTGACCGAGCCGACGATCGCCTGGGGCGGTCCGCCGGACTCGGCCGTGGGCGCGGGCGAGCAGGCGGCGACAAGAGCGGCGACGAGGAGGGCCGCGAGGAGGGCTGCGAGAAGGGCGGGCCGCTGGGTCGACGGGGTCACGGCGGGCGGACGGGGCGGCAGACGGGCGGGCAGATGGGCGGGCGGACGGGGCGGCATGCCCAAGAGACGGACCGGCGGGGCCGACGGTTCCCGCATCAACGCCACGCCGACAGCGTGCTCAGGCGTCACTGCCGCGGAGTCCGGTGGCGCCGACCTTCCTGCCGCGAGACGCCACTGCCACGGAGTGGGGCAGCGCCGCGACGGTGGAGTCCGGCGCTGCCGCGGAGTCCGGTGGCGCCGACCTTCCTGCCGCGAGACGCCACTGCCACGGAGTGGGGCAGCGCCGCGACGGTGGAGTCCGGCGCTGCCGTGTCCTGGCGCTGCCGTGTCCTGGCGCTGCCGTGGCCGGCGCTGGCGTGGCCGTGTTCGGCGCGGCCGTGTTCTGGCGCGGACAGTGATGTCCGGCGCTGGCGTGGCCGGCGCTGCCGTGGCCGGCGCTGGCGTGGCCGGCGCTGCCGTGGCCGGCGCTGCCGTGGCCGGCGCTGCCGTGTCTCGGCGCTATGGCACGCCAGGCGTGCGACAGCGGCCTGACGGCGGCATCTCGGCGCTATGGCACGCCATGCGCGCGACAGCGGCCTGACGGCGGCATCTCGGCGCTATGGCACGCCGGGCGTGCGACAGCGGCCTGACGGCGGCATCTCGGCGCTATGGCACGCCATGCGCGCCTTACGTGGGGACGGCGCGATCGGATGCCACGGTTGTCGGCCGGGGATCGGCCGTTCCCCGCACGAGCGAGGTGCCGGGACTGGGTCGACCGGGATCCGGGGGGCGGCTTCCGGCCCCGTAAGGCTCCCACCGTGTGCAATAGCGGTGAACGCTGATCCGGCCCAGCGCGCCCATGAACGCGGATCGGGCCCAGCACGCCCGTGATCGCGGATGAGCAGGGGTGCAGAGTCACGGGCGCGCACGCAGACCGCCGATCGGCAGGCGGGCAGACCCACGGGGGCCCGCACGCAGACCGCCGATGGGCGGATGAGCAGACCCACGGGGCCCCGCACGCAGACCGCCGATCGGCAGGCGGGCACACCCGCGGCGCGCACGCAGACCCACGGCGGCCCGCACGCACGCGGGCAGCGTCACGCGCGCGCACGCAGACCGGGTGGCGGTGCCCTGTCAACGTCACCCGGCGCGCAGCACCAGGATGTGCTGGTGCACGATGTTGGGAACGAACACCCGCGGGTACCCGTACGGCCGCAGCCGCGTCCCCGCCTGGTACCAGACCAGGTCGCCCTTGGCCACGAACCCCGCCCGCTCGGCCCGGGCCGCCAGGTCCGCGGCGGTGAACCGGTACCGGCCCGCCTGGTAGGCGTCCCGTACGATGACCGCGGCGTACCGCCGCTCGCGAAGCACGCGCCTCAGCTCCCCCAGGACGCGCTCCATCCGCTCGAGGTACTCGTCGTACGACGCGCTGTTCGCCAGGTCCGCGGGCGAATCGGTCACCATCGCGTAGTCGGTGCGCCGGTTCGCGTGCGCCTCGGAAAGCGGTCCCCCCGACATCGTCAGCCGGAGCTGGGGGTTGTAGGGCGGATCGGTGGCCACGAAGTCGACCGAGCCGTCCGACAGCTGCGGCAGGAGCTCCAGCGCGTCGCCCACCTCCAGCCGGCAGCCCGACGGATCGAACCCCCTCGGGCCGCCCGGATCGGACGGTCCCAGGTCCGCCAGCACCGGCCCCAGGCCCCACGCCTCGGCCAGCGCGTCGCGGACCACCGCCTCGTACACCGCCGCCCAGCGCGGGTCCAGCTCGATGCCGAACGCCCGGCGAGGAGCCCGGCAGATCGCCGCGCCGAGCAGCGTCCCGCCGACCCCGGCAAACGGATCCAGCACCAGCTCGCCGCCCTTCGTGAAGAACTCGATGAGCCGGGCCATCAGCCGCGGCGGCTTGTTCGCGCCGTGCGCCTTGCGTGCCGCATGCCCCAGCTCGGACGGGTACGCGGTGGTCCAGAGCGACTTGGTGAAGTAGAGCCACTCCTCGCCGGACAGCTCGTTGAGCCCGTTGTCCGGATGGACACGTCCGCCTTCGGCGCTCATGCGGGCGCCTTTGCCCTGGGTGATCCCGCCGCGCCATTCCGGATGCGTACCCGTGAGGTGAGCCAGAGGAGTGCCGCCGCCGCCACGGCGCCGCACGCGGCGACGATGAGCCACGGGGCGGGACCCTCCAGGTTGTCGAGCGCCAGTCCGCCGAGCGGAGGGCCGATGCCGGAGCCGATCCCCGCGGCCGCACCGAGTGCGCCCTGGTATCGCCCGCGCGATCCCGCCGGCGACAGGTCCGACACGAAGGCCGGTTCGACCGGGAACACCAGCATCTCGCCGATCGTCGCCAGGATCACGACTCCCGCGAGCGTCACGGTGGTGAACCCGGGCAGGGCGGCACCGACCACGACGAGGTACGCGAGCGCGTAGGCCGCCATGCCGAGCGCCATCGTCGCCGGCTTCGCGCGCCCCTCGGTCAGGGTCGAGACGCGGAGCTGGAACAGCACGATCAGCAGGCCGTTGAACGCGAAGAGCAGTCCCCAGGTGGCCGTGGACACGCCGAGATCGCGGCTCGCGTGGATGGGCAGCGTGACCACCCACTGGAACGACACACCGTGGATGAGCACGGCGATGGCGAGGAACGGCAGGAACAGGGCCCGCGCCGGCCGGCCGCCGAGCGCCGAGGAGCCCGTCACGGCCGAGGAGCCCGTCACGGCCGTGGACCCGGGCAGGGCCGTGGACCCGGGCACGGCCGTGGACCCGGGCAGGGCCGTGGACCCGGGCACGGCCGTGGACCCGGGCAGGGCCGTGGACTCCGCCCGGGCTGCGGGCCCCGCCAGGGCAGCCGGGCTGACCGCGCCCACGAGCACCGCCGATCCCGGACCGACCGGATCCGGGTGCGGCCCGTCCCGCACGGTTCCGGCCGCGCCCACGGTCACGCCCGGCGAGTCCGCACCCGTCGCCGCCGGGCGCGTCTCCGGCAGCCCCACGATCAGGATCGCCGTGTAGCCGAGCAGGACCGCACCGGCCACCGTGAACAGCACGGGGTACCCCAGGGTCGAGAGCCCGGCGCCGATCGATGGCCCGGCGATCCAGCCGACCGCTGCCGCGACCCCCAGCAGGCCGTACGCCCGCGGCCGCCTGGCCTCCGGCACGACGTCGGCGACCGCGGCACGAGCGGCGGGAACGAAGGCCGGGTCGACGATCCCGAGCACGAGCGTGAGCAGCGCGATGCCCGCGAGGTCGTGCACCTGGCCCATCGCGATGACCGTGGCCGACGTCAGGGTGATCGACGCGATCATGACCACCCGCCGTCCGAACCGGTCCGCCAGCCATCCCCCGGCGGCGTTCGACGCGATCGAGGCTACCGCGTACAGGCCCAGCACCAGGCCCGACTCGGTCGCGCTGGCGCCGAGCACGGTCGTCAGGTAGATCGTCAGGAACGGGAAGACCAGGCTGAATCCGAAGCTCGCGACCAGGTCGCCGACCGCCAGCACCAGGACCGCGCGGTCGAACTCGCGCCGCAGCTCACCGAACGCCCCGAAGGGCCCGAGTCGCGCAAGGGAACCCACGACGCCAGAGTAGCGCCGGGTTGGTGCCTCGTATGCTGTCGCCATGCAGGTCGTGGGCAGGGAGCGTGAGCTGGGCCGCCTGGGAGCCGCCCTCGAGCGCGCGGCCGCCGGCAGGCTCTCGCGGGCAGTGGTGACCGGTGCCACCGGCATGGGCATCAGCACGCTCCTGTCCGAGCTCGAGCGACGCCTCGCCGGTGAACCCGGGGTCATCGTGGCGAGGGGAGCGGCGGTCGAGCCACGTTCCGGGCATCCGTACGCCGCGCTCTCCGCGGCGCTGGAGGGGCCCATCTCCTCCCTCCCCGACTCGCGCCTGCCCGAGGTGCTGGGTCCCGCCGCCGACGAGATCGCGCTGCTCCTGCCCGACATGGCCGCGAGAATCCGGCTCGCCTGCCCCATGGACGTGCCCATGCAGTCGGCGCCGGACCAGCGCCGGGGCCGACTCGTCGAGGGCGTGCTCGGGGTGCTCGGCCGGCTGGCCCCGGGCGGTGCCGCGCTGCTCGCGCTCGACGACCTCCATTGGGCCGACCCGGGAACCCGGGCGTTCGTGGAGTTCATGCTCGGGCTCGACGTGGCGCTCCCGGTCTGCCTGGTGGTCTCGTACCACGACGACGAGCTGGACCGGCGGCACCCCTTCGGCCCGGTCGCCGCCGCGCTCGCGGAGCACCCCTCCGTCGAACGAATCGAGCTCGAGCCGTTCCGGCCGGACGAGCTGCTGCGCTTCATCGAGGTCGAATCGGGCGAGCGGCCGACCGCGGGCCTGTTCGCCGCGATCGTCGAGCGCTCCGGCGGCAATCCACTCGTGGCCGACCAGCTGCTGGCGGCACGCCGCTTCGTCCCGGGAGCACGGCTCTCGGACACCTTCGACGAGCTCATCGAATCGCGCCTCGCGCTGCTCGGAACCGCGGCCGCGCGGTGGATCCGCGTGCTGGCCGCCGTGCGGCGCCCCATCGAGTCGCAGTCGCTCGTGGGCATGCGCCTTCCCGATGGAACCCTGACCGAGCGCGGGCTGCCCGAAGCGGTGGAGAGCGGCCTCGCGACGCAGGACGACGGGCGGGTGCGCATCGCGCAGGAACGGTACGCGGAGACGATCGAATCGCTGCTCGACCCCATCGGACGACAGGCGATCCACGCGGCGATCGCCGGCCGGCTTCCGGGCCCGCCCGCCGAGCAGACCTGGCACTGGGAGCGCGCGCTGCGGCTCGACCGGGCGCGGGACGGCCACGTCGCGGCGGGAGTCGCGGCCGAGGCGCTGGACCCGGGCGGCACGGCGCTGGAGCACTACCTGCGGGCGCTCGAGCTGGACACGCTCGAGCGGCGCGGCGGCCGGGGCGCGGCCGGGGGCGGGACGTGGGAGCGCGCCGTGGAGGGCTTCGACCGGCCGACGCTGCTCGCCCGGGCGGCCGATGCCGCCTTCGTCGACGGCGCATTCCGGCAGGCCTCGGCGCTGGCAGCTCGGGCGATCGACGCGCGGGCGGCAACCACCGCGCTCGCCGGCGTCGGGGCCCGCGGCCGCGAGGCCCGGGGCAGCCGGGCGATGGAGCTGGCGTCCCTCTACGAACGGCTGGGGCGCTACCGCTGGGCGGCCGGCGAGATCGACGAAGCCCTTTCGGCGTTCCGCACGGGGGCCCAGCTGGTCCCCCCCGACCCGTCTCCCGAGCGCTCCCGGGTCCTCGGCGCACTCGCCCAGGCGCTGATGCTCGAGGGTCGCTTCGACGAGAGCGCCCGGTGGGCGCGCGAGGCGATCGAATCGGCGCAGGCGACCGGCCAAGCGGCGCTCGCTGAGCTCGGCCATGCCACCTGCACGCTCGGCGTGGACGACGCGTACCTGGGTGACCTGGAGGGTGGGCTGGCACTGCTGCGCGAGGCGGCGGCCCTTGCCAGGCGGGCGGGCAGGCTCGACGACCTGATGCGCGCGTACGCCAACCAGACCACGCTCCTCGAACTCGGCTCCCGGCGGTCGGAGGCGCTCGCGGTGGTGGACGAGGGGATCGCCGAGGCACGTCGCTGGGGGCAGGAGGCGGTCTACGGCGCGTTCCTCCGCGGCAACGGCGGCGACACGCTCTTCGTGCTGGGCCGGTGGGCCGAGTCCGAGGCGATGTGCCACCAGGCACTGGAGTGGAGCCCGTCGGGCGTGGCCCGGTTCAACCCGCTGCTCTGGCTCACCTCGGTGCGCGTCGAGTCGGCGTCCGACGAGGAGGCAGGCAGGCTCCTGGGCCAGCTCCTCCTGCAGCAGGAGTCGGTGGCAGATCCCCAGGGCATCGCCGACGTCCAGCGCGCCACGGTGAGCTTTGCGCTGTGGCGCGACGATGTGCAGGACGCGCGGCGCGCGGCGGAGCGTGGCTGGTCGCAGGTGCTGCGGAGCGACGACTGGGCCCAGACGGCGGCGGCGGCGTCGACGGCGGTGGAGGTGGCGGCCGCCGTGGCCGAGGCCGCCATCGAGCGGCGCGACCGCGATGCGGTCGAGGAGGCACTGGCATGGGCCGACGCCGTGCTGGTGGAGGCGCAGAGCCGCGTGGAGGCGAGCGGCACCTCGCCGGCACTCGGCGCGAGGCGGGAGGCCGATCTGCACCTGGCGACGGCGCGCGCCCACCGGACACGGATCGCCGGACCGTCGGACCCCGCCACCTGGGCGGATATCGCCGAGCGGTGGGCGGCGGTGCCGAGCCCGTACCGGGTGGCTCATGCGCGGTGGCGCGAGGCGGAGGCGGTGCTGCGGACGCGGCCCGACACGCCCGGCGCGCGAGCGGACAGGACACGCGCACGACAGGCGCTGCTCGAGGCGTGGCGGATCGCCGGGGACCTGGGTGCCGGACCGCTGCGCCGGGAGCTCGCCCGGCTGGCGTCGCGCGCCCGGATCAGGCTGCCCGATGCGGAGGGAGCAATGGCGCCGGAACCCGCCCGGCCCGAGAGAGCCCTGCCGGAGCCTGCCCGTCCGGACGGGGAGCGAACCGGTGCCGGGTCGACCTTCGATCGCGACCGCCCGGGACTCGCCATGCGCCTCGCCGGACCGACCGGCCCGCCCGAGGCGGCTCCCGCCGACCCGTTCAACCTCAGCCCGCGCGAGAAGGAGGTCCTCGGGGTGCTTGCCGAGGGCCGCTCCAACCGGGAGATCGCGCAGCGGCTGTTCATCAGCGAGCGCACGGTGGCGGTGCACGTTGGCAACATCCTGGCGAAGCTCGGGGTCTCCGGCCGGGTCGAGGCCGCGACGGTGGCGTGGCGCCTGGGCCTGGGATCCGTGCCGCGGCCGCCGACGCGGAGGCCCTGAGGCGCGAAGGATCGGCCGCCGAACCGTCGCCCGCCCTCGACCGTCCCCGGCGCGTTGCGCCGGCTTTTCGGAGAGAATGCAGTTCATGGAGACACGTGCTCGGTCCCTCTTCGGCCTGGTGGTCGTGCCCCTGGTCGCCTCTCTCGTGCTCGCCGCATGCGCGTCCGCGGCCGGTCCCGGCTGGACCTACGTCCCTCCCGCGGCCACGCAGCAGGCGGTGGCCGCGGCGGCATCGGGCGCTGCCGGTGCATCCGGCGCCCCGGCGGCATCCAGTGCTGCTCCGGCCTCCGGCGCCCCCGCCGCGTCCGCGCCGGCCGGCGGAACCGCGAGCGGTGCACCGTCGGCGTCGAGTGCGCCGTCCGCGTCGGGTGCGGCGGCCGGCGGAACTGCCGCCAACGAGATCGATCTCGTCGAGACGTCCTCGCTGCAGATCACCAACCCGGCGGGGCAGGTGGTCAGCAGCATCACGGTCCGGAAGGGGCAGACCTACCACTTCAGGATCACGAACACCGCCGGGTTCGTCCACAACTTCTACGTGGGCAAGGTGAGCGACCTCGAGGCCGGCAACATCGCGAACCTCACCGGCACGG
>JAJYEB010000080.1:0-495 GCA_021790375.1 Chloroflexota bacterium
ACCATGAGCACGTGCAGTGCGGTCATGCTGATGTCCTGCCGGCACCAGCGGCGGACGTGGGACGCCCGTTCCCGGGCGACCAGCGCCAGGAGCTCGCTGACGGCGGCGTCGGTGTGCGTGCCGGTAGTGGGAGTAGTGATGGTCGCTTCCATGCTGTGTGACGAATGGTTCAGTGTTCGGCGCTTATTATGCGCGTCCCGAAGGTTATGTCAAGCATAACTGTCGACGCAGGCTGCAGGGACCGACGCAGGCCGCAGGGACCGACGCAGGCCGCACGGATCGACCGCCCCCCGCGACCGCCTCAGTCCAGCGTGACCCGCTGGTGCCAGTGCGGCACCAGGGTCTCGAATCCCATGGCGCGGACCCTGGGCTCCAGCGCCTCCTGCGCCTCAGGGTCGCCGTGCACGATGAAGACGTGCCGCGGGAACCCGGCATCCCCGGGCCGCTTCCCGGCGGCGAAGGTGCTCAGCCACGCGAGGAGGCCGGCCTCGTCGG
>JAJYEB010000080.1:505-6656 GCA_021790375.1 Chloroflexota bacterium
GCCGCTGATGGAGCGGACCTGGCAGCGCACCGCGTGCGTCTCGCCGTCGATGCGAACGGTCTTCGCCCCGGCCTGGAGATGGGCGCCGAGGGTGCCCTCGCCCTGGTAGCCCACGAAGAGCAGCACGGCTCGGGGATCGCCCACCAGCTCGCGCAGGTGCCCCAGCACACGGCCCCCGGTGAGCATGCCGTTGGAGGCCACGATCATGTACGGGCGCCGGGCCCTCGAGATCGCCTGCGAGTCCTCGAAGTCGTTGGTCACCACCTGCTTCGGGAAGTCGAGCGGCGCCTCGTGGTGCGCCAGCAGGTCGCGCGTCTCCTCGTCCCAGTACTCGCTGTACCGGCGATAGATGTCGCTCGCATGCGACGCCATCGGCGAATCCAGGAAGAGCGGCAGCAGCGGGATGCTCCCCGCGTCCACCAGCCGGTTCAGCTGCCACACGATCTCCTGCGTGCGGCCGATCGCGAACGACGGCACGAGCAGCACCCCATCGTGTTCGGCCACGATGCGGACGGCCTCCGCCAGCAGCCGCACCGCCTCCGCCTGCGGTTCATGCTCGCGACCCCCGTAGGTCGACTCGACGAAGACGTAGTCGCCCGAGGAAACCGGCGTCGGGTCCCGCAGGATCGGGGTGCCGGTGGGACCGAGGTCGCCCGAGAAGACCAGCGTGCGCTCCGGGTGGTCGGGCCCCGCCTCGACCTCGAGCCGGATGATCGCCGAGCCCAGGATGTGGCCGGCGTCCAGGAAGGTGGCGGCGATCCCGGGCGCGACCTGCACGCGCTGCCCGTAGTCCACGCCACGGAACTGGCCGAGGGCGGCGCGCGCCTGGTGCTGGTCGTAGAGCGGCTCGTCGATCTCCATGTCGATCTGGGCGGGGGCGGTGAGGATCGCGTGCTCGGGGTTGGCGCGTCCCTTGGGCGTTGCGGCAGGAGGCAGCGTTCCGCCGCTCGTGCTCGGATGGATCGCCTGCCCGGATCCCTGGGCGGCGGCCGCAGCGGACGCGTCGGGCGGCTGGGCGGGCGTCGATTCGTCCGCCTGCGCGAGCTCGACCTGCGCCTCGATCGCCGCCTCCAGCTCGCGCTCCTCCTGGACGGCCCGGTCGGGGTGCCGCTTCGCCCAGCGCGCGTTGCGCTTCGCGAACTCCTCCTGGAGCTTCCCGGAGTCGAGGAGGACGAGGCCCGCGAGCTCCACGGTCCCGCGCGTGGCGTAGATCGGGCCCCGGAATCCCTCGGCGACCACGTGCGGGATCAGCCCGCAGTGATCCAGGTGGGCGTGCGTGAGCACGATCGCGTCCAGCGAGGCGGGGTCGTAGGCGAGGGGAACCCGGTTGCGCACCGATTCGTTCGGACTGCCCTGGAACATCCCGCAGTCGACCAGGATCCGGGCACGGTCGGTGGTCAGCAGGAACTGGGAGCCGGTCACCGTGTTCGCGGCCCCGAGGAAGTGCACGTCCATGACGCGCATCGTGCCACCGGACGCGCGCGCGTGCGCGCCGCCCACAGCGGCTACACTCAGCCGAACGTGCCTGACGACCGCCTCCGCCGATCCGCACGATCGGCGCCCACCATGACCCACGGATCCCTTGGCTGACGACGCCGGCGCCCGGTCCCGCGACCCGTTCGTCGCCGGTCCACTGGACCGAGCGTCCGCCATGGCGCTGGTCCAGCGCGCGGACGCGCTCGCGGCCCAGGGCGAGTACCAGCAGGCCGCCGCGTTCTACTCCCGCGTGGTCGGCCACGGCGACCCGGATCTCCACGTCGCTGCGCTGCTGGGGCTTGCCGAGTGCCGGTACCGGATGGACGAGGACGACGCCGCGGTCGAGACGTGGCGGCTGGCCACGCAGGCGCCCGACACGCCCGTGAGCTGGATCGCCTGGCGCCAGCTGGCCGCCGCCCGTGTCCGCCAGGGCGATCTTCGGGGCGCCCTGGACGCCTACCGGCAGGCCGATCGGCGTGCTCCGAAGGAGGCCAAGGCCGAGATCGCCTCCCGGCTCGGCTGGCTGAACAAGGAGCTGGGCAACCAGCGCGCGGCAGGCCGGTACTTCGGCCGCTCCCGGGCCGGCGGCATCGACCAGCCGATCGTCACCTACGCGATCCTGGCGGTCACGATCGCGATCGGGCTCTTCCAGATGGTGGGCGGCGCGCAGGGCGACGCGGTCACCAACCTCCTGATGCTCGACAAGGTGGCGGTGGCGCGCGGCGAGTACTGGCGGCTGCTCAGCGTGGTGCTCGTGCATGCCGGGCTCCTCCACCTGGCGTTCAACATGTACGCGCTGTACCTGGTGGGTCCCCTGGTGGAGCGGATCTACGGGCGCTGGCAGTACCTGCTCATGTACGTGCTGTCGGGCATCGCCGGGTCGGTGCTCAGCTACATCTTCCTGGCCGAGAACGCGGTCGGCGCGAGCGGGGCGATCTTCGGGCTGTTCGGCGTGGTGTTCATCGCGTTCCGCGTGCACAACCCGCTGCTGGGCCGGGGTGCCGACGCCATCGCACGCCAGATCGGGTTCCTGATCGTCTTCAACCTGGTGCTCGACCTCGGGCTGATCGGTGGCGGGGTCGGGATCGACATCTTCGCCCACATCGGCGGACTGATCGCCGGGGTCTGGCTCGGGCTGATCCTGCTGCCCACGGGACTCCGGCTCGCCGACCTCTGGCAGCACCCGGCCGGGGCGCCGGCGGCGACGGTGCCGCTCTCGGGTGCGCTCCGGGTCGGCGGCGTCCTGCTGCTCGTGGCGGTGCTGCTCGTGGGTCTGCAGCTCGGCACGACCATCCGGACCGGGGGTGGAACGCTCGGAGCCACGCAGGGTACTGCGGAGCGGGCCGCCGTGGTGCAGGCCCGTGCGGGAGAGTCTCTCCTGGTGCGGGTCAGCCGGTGACGGGGCCGCGCCTCGCAGGGGGAGCAGGTGCGCGGAGGAGATCCCGTCGCTGCCCGAAGCGGTCGATGATTCGGTAGAAGTTGCGGCGGCTCAGGCGTTCGCGCTCCGGCTCGGACACGCTCGTGTAGCCGCGGTGCGCGTGCCTGGTCGCGGGCAGCTCGAGGCGCACGGCCCGGCGGTGCGAACCGTGTTCGCCCCCGTCGCGCAGCACCAGGCTCCACCAGATGTCGAGGTTGCGGTAGAAGCGGAAATGCTCGTCGAGCGGGCCCCGTGCCGCGTAGTCGGCCCGGCGGAAGGCCTGCAGGTAGGCCTCGATGGCATCGACATCGCCCGGCCCCGCATCGTCGAAATGCCGCAGGTCTCCGGACGCGATCCCCCAGCCGCCCACGACCGCGACCGAAGGATCGCGCAGCGCCTCCACCACCGGGGTGACGATGTCGCCGGTCGGCTCCACGCTCGTGTCGAGCAGGATGACGATCTCGCCCGCGGCCCGGCGGATCCCCGCGTTCTGCGCCGCTGCGTGCCCCAGCGGGGCGCTGGTCCAGACCTGCTCGGGGGCGGCGCCGGCCAAGGGGTCGGTGCCGTCAGCCGACTCGAGCGCGTCGGCCTGCTCGGGGGTCGGATCGTTGGCCACCACCACCACGTGCGTCCCGGACGGCGCGTGCGCCCGCAGCCCGTCGAGCGCGCGGGCCAGGTCCTCCGGCCAGCGGTCGGCCAGGAGCACCACGGTGGCCACCGCCGACGGCGCGTCGTCCAGCCGCGACGGCACCGAGGCGCTGGAGCCGTAGCGGGTGCGACCCGCGACCTCGACGTCGGGAGGATGGGCGGGCTCGAGCCTGAACCGCAGGCCCTGGTCGATGACCTTCCAGCCCGCGGCCTCGATGTCGGCGCGCAGGACGTCGGCCGCGTGCCAGTCCCTCGCCGCCCGGGCCTCCGCCCGGCGCCGGGCCAGCGCATCGATCTCGGGGGGAACGGGGGGCGGGGCGAACGGTCCGGTCATGTCCGCGGCAGTCTAGCCGACACGCCGCCGACCGCCCCGGTGCGGGCACTTCGCCGCCGGCAGGCCCGCCAGGAGCACGGGGGCCCCGGGGACCATGCGGTCACGCACGTCGCGAGGGGTGGCCCCGGCGTCGCACGGTTTGGGTACCCTGTGAGCGGTGCACCGATCGCTCGTCGCCGTCCTGCTCGGCACGTTCACGCTCCGGTTCAGCACCGGGCTGACCGGGGCGCTGCTGATCTACTACCTCGCGCAGCTGCCGCGGCACGGCGGCGCTCCCGTCGACCCGACGGTAGTGGGGCTGCTGGCGGCCATGTTCTTCGTGGCCGAGCTGGTCCTGTCGCCGCCGTTCGGCGTGGTGTCGGACCGGTTGGGACAGCGCCCGGTCATGCAGCTGGGGCCGGGATTCGGCGCCGTGGCGGTGATCCTGACCGGGCTCACCACGAGCATTCCGCTGCTGGGCCTCACCCGCCTCCTGGAAGGCGGATCCAGCGCCGCGAGCGTGCCCTCCATCCTGGGCTATATCGCGCGCGCCACGGCCGGGAACGAGCCGCTTCGCGGGCGGGCCGTGGCGCGCTTCGAGCTGGCGACCCTCGCGGGGCTGGGCTCGGGGCTGGTGGCCGCGGGTCCGCTCTATGAGCTGCTCGGGAGGACCGCCTTCTTCCTGAACGCCCTGGTGTATGGCGGATCGTGGCTCATCTACCGCTTCGGCGTCGAGGAGCTGCCCGCGGGTTCCCCGCAGCTCGATCCGCCGCGCCGTCCCGGTCTGCGGCAGTACGGAGCGCTGCTGACGAGTTCGCACGTGTGGCTGCTGGCCCCGACCTGGATCGCGGTCAACGCGGCGATCGGCCTCTGGACCAGCCAGTCGCTCTTCCAGCTGGTCAGGAGCGCCGAGTCCCCGTTCTCCAGGAACCAGCTCCTGATGGGCGGGTTCACGCCGACCCAGGTCAGCGTGGGGCTGGCGATCGGGCTGGCCGTGTTCTTCGCGGGGCTGATCTACTGGGGCGGCCGGTTCAGGACGCTCCGGCGGACCACCATCATCCTGTACGGGATCCTGGGCGGCGCGGCGGCGATCGCCTGCACGTTCGTGGTGAACCACAGCGGCGGGCAACCCCTGGCCGTCCCGGTGGCGTTCACCATCGGCGCCGGGGTCGGATTGTTCGTGCTGGCGGGTGCCACGCCGGCGGCGCTCGGCCTGCTGGCGGACGTGTCGGAGGCCCACCCGCTCGACCGCGGCGCGATCATGGGCCTGTACAGCGTCTTCCTGGCGCTGGGCCAGGTGGCCGGCAGCCTGATCGGCGGCGAGTCCGCCCGCTGGCAGGGGATCGACGGACTGCTCGTCGCGACCGTCGTGCTGCTGGCGATCGCGCTGATCCCCCTCTGGCGGCTGCGTGCGTTCGAGCACCGGCTCGACCCCCGGGCCCTCCCCATACAATCGCGGCCATGACCGAGACACGGACGGACATCCCGGTGATCGGCAACTTCATCGGCGGCGAATGGGCGGAGGCCGTCGGCGGTGGCACGTTCGAGTCGCTCAATCCCGCCGACACCCGCGACGTGGTGGGGCGGTTCCAGTCATCCGGCCCGGCGGACGCGGCCATGGCCGTGCGGGCCGCCGAGGTGGCGGGTCCGGCGTGGCGCCGCACGCCCGCCCCGAAGCGGGCCGAGATCATGTTCCACTTCGCCGCCCTCCTGGCGGAACACAAGGAACGGCTGGCCAGGGCCATGACCCGGGAGATGGGCAAGGTGCTCGCCGAGGCACGCGGCGACGTCCAGGAGGGGATCGACATCGCGTTCCTGATGGCGGGGGAGGGGCGGCGCATGTTCGGCGACACCGTCCCGTCCGAGCTGCCCGACAAGTGGGCGATGAGCGTCCGCGAACCGCTGGGGGTGGCGGCGATCATCACCCCGTGGAACTTCCCCATCGCGATCCCGTGCTGGAAGATGATGCCCGCCCTGGTCGCCGGCAACACCGTGGTGTGGAAGCCCGCCTCGGACACGCCGGGCGTTGCCGCGCTCCTCGTCGAGTTGATGCACGAGGCCGGTTTCCCACCCGGGACGGTGAACCTCGTCACGGGCTCCGGCGAGGATGCCGGGATGCCGCTGGTCGAGAGCCCCGATGTCGACGTGATCAGCTTCACCGGGCACGCCGACACCGGGCGGCGCATCGCGCAGGTCGCCGCCAGGCGCCTCAAGCGGGTTGCCCTGGAGCTGGGCGGCAAGAACGCCATCATCGTGATGAACGACGCCGACCTGGACCTGGCCGTCGACGGGATCGT
>JAJYEB010000080.1:6666-7838 GCA_021790375.1 Chloroflexota bacterium
GGTCGGCCTTCGGGACCAGCGGTCAGCGGTGCACCGCCTGCAGCCGCGTGATCGCGCACGAGCGGATACTCGACCCGCTGCTCGACCGGCTGGCCGACCGGACCGGGCGCCTCAGGCTGGGCGACGGGCTCGCGGAGTCGACCGACGTGGGGCCGCTGGTGAACGCGGGGGCGATGGCCAAGGTCTCCGGCTACGCCGACCTGGCGCGAGCGGAGCACACGGTGGTCTGCGGGGGCCGGCCGGCGACCGACCGGCCGGGCCTGGAGCACGGCCACTTCTTCGAGCCGACCATCGTCCGCGGGGTGCGGCCCATGGACCGACTGGCGCAGGAGGAGATCTTCGGCCCGCTCCTCTCGGTGATCTCCGTCCCGGACTACGACTCGGCCGTGACCGCCCTCAACCAGACGCCGTACGGCCTCTCGGCGAGCATCTACACCCGGGGCGTGGACACCGCGTTCCGCGCCATGCGGGACGTGCGGGCGGGGCTGGTGTACGTCAACGCCGGGACGATCGGCGCCGAGACGCACCTGCCGTTCGGGGGCATGAAGGGGAGCGGCAACGGGCACCGCGAGGCGGGTCACGCCGCGCTCGACACGTTTACCGAGTGGAAGGCGATCTACGTCGACTTCGCAGAAGCTGACTACAAGGGGGTTGGCGAACGCCGGCTGTGGGAGAACCCACGGGCGGCCCAACTTGGGTTCGATAGACCGCAGGTGGGTCATGGCCAGCAAGATCCTTCGCTTCCTCGGGATCATCAGAGTAAGCCCGCGCCCGAAGCACGGCGAGAGTGCTGAGTTCCAGCGAGCCGACGTCCTGGCGAAAGCATCGCAGCTTGGCGGCGTCATCGTCGAGTGGGTCACCATGATCGATGTTTCAGGCGGGGACCCCGAACGGCTGTCGCGCGGTCGCGCTCGCGAGCTCGCCGAGGCCGGCCTCATCGACGGCGTGATCGTCCGCTCGATCAGCCGCTTCAGCCGCGAAGAAGCGCTGCTCCACGTGGCTGACGTGGGCGAGCTCTTGCGCTACAACGTCCTGGTCCATTACGCCGTTGACTTAACCCGGATCCACCGAACCTCCGGCTGACCGGGTCGGCTGAGGGCCGAAACGGGCGTCTGGCCGACTGATGGACGGCGGGCGACCACCGGCTGGCACGTTGGCGGCCCTCGCAGCGG
>JAJYEB010000081.1 GCA_021790375.1 Chloroflexota bacterium
GACGCTGATGCTGCTGATGCTGGCGGGCCTCGTCATCGGGCTCTCGGGCATGGACGCCGGCCTCCGCTTCATCGAGCAGAAGGTCGAGGTGCAGGCGTTCATCGCGGACGGGGTCCCGCAGTCCCGCATCGACGCGCTGGTGGCCCAGGTCCGCGCCCTCCCCGAGGTGTCCGAGGTCGACTACCTCGACAAGCAGCAGGCCCTTGCGCAGTGGCAGGAGCAGCTGCGCCAGCAGGGCCAGCCGGACTACTCCAGCGAGACGGGCACCAACCCCATCCCCGCCAGCATCCAGGTGAAGCTGAAGGACCCCCACGTGTACGGCACGGTGATCCAGACGCTGCAGTCCGCCCAGGGCGTGGTCACCGACGTCCTCGAGACCCAGCACGTGGTGGATGCGCTGCTGAGCGTGACCGGCTTCCTGCGCACCGCGGGCGTGGTGGTCCTGGGGCTGGTCGGAATCACGGTGCTGTTCATCGTCGTGAACACGATCCGACTGGCCGTGGTGGCCCGGTCCGAGGAGATCGAGATCATGCGGCTGGTCGGCGCGTCCGACGCGTTCATCCGCTGGCCGTTCATCTTCGAGGGGATCCTGGTGGGGCTGCTTGGCGCAGCAGTGACGCTGGGGATCCTCGCACTGGCGGCCCAGCCGATCGGCCGGGGAGTGGCCACGCTGATCGGCCAGGTCCCCATCCAGTTCGATCGGAACCTGGCGGAGGAGCTGGTCCTGGTGGTGGGTGGGGCCGGCCTCTCGCTGGGTGGCGTCGGTGCCGCCATCTCCGTCCGCACGTACCTGATCCGCTGACCTCGGCCAGGCGGGGGGACGCGCCCGGCCGCCCCGAGCCCGCGCCGGCGAACTGACGCGCCCCGTCCCGGCATCCGCGCGGCGCTCCGGCAGGCGCCCCGCCCGGGCATCCGCACTCCATCCCCGAAACGCGCACAATCGGTCCTCGCGCCGATGGCCACCGCAGTGCCGTGGCACGCGACGAGGCACCACAACGATGCAGATTCCTCCGCCGTACCGCGATCCCGCCGCACCAGCCCCGGACGCGCCTCCGCCACCGCACACCGGCGACCTGCCAGTGACGCCGGCCCGTGCCACGCGCCGCCGGGCCGCGACGTGGCTCGCGGTGCTGGGCGGCGCGGTGCTCGCGGGAAGCGTCCTCTTCGCGGGTGGCTTCCTGCTCGGCAGACAGACCGCCCTGACCGACGGGACGCCCCAGCAGCTCTCCGCCGATCTCCAGCCGTTCTGGGACGCCTTCAACTCGATCGAGCAGCGATACGCCGGGATCCCGGTGGACCGCCACACGATCGTCGAGGGTGCCATAGGCGGCATGTTCAAGGCGCTCGGCGACCCCTTCTCGACGTACATGACGGGCGAGGCATACCGCGCCTCGCTCACGGGCCTGTCCGGCCAGTTCGAAGGGATCGGGGCGGTCGTCGCCACCGTGGATCCGTCGGGCGCCCAGGGCTGCGCGCCGATCGGCCCGTCCTGCACGGTGGAGATCGTCCGGACCATCCCGGGCTCGCCGGCGGAGCGGGCCGGGCTGCGGGCCGGCGACCTGATCCTGGCGGTCGACGGCGCCGGCGTGACGGGTCGGACCCTCGGCGACGTGGTCACCATGGTGCGGGGCCGGCGCGGCACGCCGGTGACGCTGCGGATCGGTCGTGGGGCGGCTGCGTTCGAGGTGCGGGTCGTCCGCGACATCATCAACACGCCCGACGTGACGAGCCGGACCCTGGCCGGCGGGACCGTGGGCTACATCCGGATCTCCAGCTTCGGCTCGGGCGTCGCCGCCGACTTCACGGCCCAGCTCCGCGTGCTGCTCGCCGGAGGCGTGCACGGCCTGGTGCTGGACCTGCGCGGGAACCCCGGGGGGTTCGTGGACCAGGCACGGACGATCGCGAGCCAGTTCATCGCGAGCGGTCCGATCTACTGGGAGCAGGCCGCGGATGGCTCCCGGCGGGCCATCGACGCGGAGCCGGGCGGGATCGCGACCGCCCACTCGCTTCCGGTCGTGGTCCTCGTCGACAAGGGCACCGCGAGCGCCTCGGAGATCCTGGCCGGCGCGCTCCAGGACACCGGGCGGGCAATGCTCCTGGGGACGACCACGTACGGCAAGGGGACCGTGCAGGAGTGGCAGCTGCTCGGACAGGACATGGGGGGCTTCAAGCTGACGATCGCGCGCTGGCTGACGCCCTCGCAGCGCTGGATCAACGGGAAGGGACTCACGCCCAACGTCCTGTTCCAGCCTCCGGTGAACGCGCCGGCGGGCACGGATCCCGAGCTGGATCGCGCCATCCAGCTGCTCGCGGGCGGGGGCAAACCCGGCGGCGGTCCCTCGGCGGCGGCCGCGGGCCGGGTGCGCGCCGTCGCCGCGGGGGCCATGGCCTCTTGGTCGCGCGGCTGAGGCAGGCCCCCGGGCCGCTTGCCTTCGGCGGGGACAGTGGCTAGTATTCCGCCCAACGAAAGGAGGTGATGTGCAGTGATAGACAGTCATTGCGCCACCCCGCGGGAGGCCTCGGCTTAACCGCAGGTTGGTAAGCAACCGAACGCCGGCCCTCCATGGGCCGGCGTTCGTGCGTTCGGGCCGGGTCGCCCGTATGCTGTCGCCTCGCCCGCGTTTCGCTCCCCGCCGCCGTCCCGCGACCCTGGCCCCTGCCGGCCCGCAGGCGCCGTTCCCGGGGCCTCACACCGACGCCCGGACCGACCGGCCGCCGCCCGAAGGATCGTTCGCATGTCCGAGCACACCATCACGATCAACCGCAAGGCACGCCACGAGTACTCCATCGAGGAGACCGTCGAGGCGGGGATCGTGCTGACCGGGACCGAGATCAAGAGCGTCCGCGCGGGCAAGGTGAACCTCCAGGACGCGTACGCGCGCATCGAGCGCGGCGAGGCGTGGCTGATCGGCGCCCACATCGCCCCGTACGAGGGCGGCAACCGTCTCAACCACGACACGCGGCGCACGCGCAAGCTCCTGCTGCACCACGACGAGATCGACGAGCTGCTGGGACGCACCACCCGCAAGGGCCTCACCCTGGTCCCGCTGCGCCTGTACATCTCCGATCGGGGGCTCGCCAAGATCGAGCTCGGCCTGGCGCGGGGCAAGCAGCAGCACGATCGTCGCCGCGAGATCGCCGACCGGGATGCACGGCGGGAGCTCGCGCGGGAGCTCGCCGATGGGGAGCGCGGCCGGTAGGGGAGGAGGCACCGGTGGTCGGCGGACGGGTGGGCTTGGATTCCGTCGGTTCGTCGGCTAGAATGGAACATCCGGACGGAAGTCCGGCATGGGGATGCGTGGTTTCGACAGGGCCCGAGCCCCAGGGAACGCGAGCCGAGGTGCCGTCTGGCCTCGTTAAACAGGCGGCAAACGAAGTAACTGGCAACCGCCAGCCTGCTCTCGCCCTCGCCGCTTAGGCGGTAAGGTGAGCGTGGAAGCAGCCTCCTCCCCGTGGGCTGTGGAAGCGTCATTCAGCGGGGATGCGGCCCCGGGTAGCGTCGCGTAGCCGGGGAACAAGCCCGAGAGGGGACGTGACTGGACCGGCCGGGACGCTGCCGATGGCGGACCGGGCGGTCGACGACAAAGCATCGGACACGCTCGTAGTGGTCCCTGGACGAAGGTTCTGGACGGGGAGTTCGACCCTCCCCCATCTCCACCATGACTTATCGGCGGCGGCGATCAGCCCCCCTGGTCGCCGCTGTTTCGTGTCCGGCCGAGATCTCCTGCGGTGCCGCCCGCGCGGGGTCGCGGCCGGCCGGCGCCTGGGAACGCAGCGGCGGTCTCCCGCACGCTCACGCTTTGGCCAGCGCGGCCTCCAGCACCTCGACCTTCTCGAGCAACGCGTTCATCGCGTCGTCCTGGGCCTTGAGGTGCGCCTGGATCTGCTCGGCCTCGTGGAACGTGGCCTCGGCGTCCTGGTACGTCATGTCGGCGCGCTTGTCCGACGCCCGGCTCAGGATGTTCTGGCCGACCATGATGACCGAGAGCATCACCAACTGGATGAAGGTCTGGCTCACCCACTGGACCAGCGTGAGCAGCCCACCATTCACCGCCTCCGGCAGCACCAGCAGCGCGAGAACGGCGAAGATATAGGCGCACCACATGGTGCCCACGGCCGTGGTCAGGATCAGCGCGATCCTGCCGTTGAAGCCGACGTGCTCGTCGGCGGTTCTGGGCGGCTTCGTCTGCTTGTGCGCCGCAACCCGCGGGTGAGGGTGGTGCTCGAAGGCGATTCGCATGCCGTGGCCCCTTTCCAACGCGCTGCCGGCCCGCCCGGCCAATGTCGACCCATATCATCCACGCGCCCGACACTCCGCGCCCGGCCATGCGAATCGGGGCCCGCCCGGCGCGCCGGCCGGCGGAAGGCCGAAACGCCCTGTTGCATTTCGGCCGACAGGTGGCAGGCTTGAGGGTGGCCGGACGCGCCGGCCTTCACGCCGGGCTTCCGCAGCTGGATCCCACGCGAGTATCTATGGGCGCGGATCCGGGGTGAGGTACCGGGTGACGCTCAGGCCGAGACGGCGACGGCCGGGGTCGGAAGCTCGGCGTAGCGCGGCGGCTCGGGGACGCCAAGTGCCCTGAAGATCGCCGCCTGGCGGGTTGTGAGCTCGGTCCGCTGGAGGACGTCCCCGGTGGATCCTGCGAAGCGCACCAGGTGGCACTTCTCGAGCTCGAAGCGCAGGTTCCGCCAGGTGTCGCCGGCCGCCTGCTCGGCGAGCCGGATGAGGAGCAACGAGAGCCAGCAGAGCAGGACGTGGGCGCGGATGCGCTGTTCCTTGCGGTGATAGACCGGACGCAGGTCGAGCGTCGTCTTCATGTCCCGCCAGCCCCGTTCGACCTCGAGGAGCTGCTTGTACCCCGTCGCGACATCGGCGGCGGACAGGGTGGGGTCGCTGGTCCGGAGCAGGAACTTGCCATCGAGGTGCGCGTCGGCCGTGACCGCGGCCCGGTCGATCCGCAGGAGGCCCGCCCCGGTGGTCCGCAGGAAGCGCCGGTTGGTCGGCGTCCCGCGCAGGTCGCAGGCGAGCTTCGCGCGTGCAGCGGGGGCAAGGTCGTCGCTCCCTGCGATGGCCGCCTCGAGCTGCCCGACCAGCCGCTCGCGGATCGCGGCGTCGCGGGTCGCCTCGGTCGGGTTGCGGCAGACCACGAAGCGGTCGCGCATCGTGCCCTCGTCGAGGACGACCTCCTTGACCTCGAGGTTGCCGGCAACCACGTGATAGCGACCCTGGCGGGCGAGCGCGGCCCCCGCCTCGGCGGAGTCGCTCCGCAGCTTCTCGCCGCTGATGTAGTGGCCGCCTGCGCGCTGGAGATAGCGGCGGTTCTCGGCGGACGCGAAGCCCCGGTCGGTCACCCAGACCACCCGGCCGAGCTTCCAGGCGAGGAGGTCGTCCTTGACCTGCCGAATGAGGGCCATGTCGGCGGTGTTGCCGGGGAAGGTCCAGACCCGGATCGGGATCCCCGTCCGCGTCACCGCGAGGCCGATGACCACCTGGGGCAGATCGGGGCGGTGGTCCTTGGAGTGGCCGTTGTACGTCCGGAACCCCTTGGATGCCCCCGCGCTCGGCGGGTCGGCCTGATCGCTCTCGAAGTAGGTGGAGGTCGTGTCGAAGAAGAGCAGGTCGACCTCGAGGTTGAGGAGGGTGGCGGTCGCCCAGTACACCTGCTCGGCGAGTTCGGCCTCGATCTGCAGGAGCCAGTCCATCGCCCGGTAGCACTGATCGTCGGTGAGGGCATCGAGGCCGGGGATGGCGGCGAGCTCGCTCACCCAGGCGGCACACGACAGCTTGGAGAGCGGTCCGAGGGCCCGGTTCGCCACCAGTGCGAAGAGGACCCGCTCGGCCGCCGGATCCAGGCGCCGGCCGCGCAGCAGGCGGGCCAGGATCTCGTGCAGCCCGAGCTTCCGCCACAGGCCGTCGAGCGCCCAGGCACCCCCGAGCGGCCGTGATTCCGCGAAGCGCAGCTCCGGCGGCGCGGCGGCGACGAGCGCCTCGCCAGGCGGCAGCGCCCGGCTCAGCGAGCCGATCAGTCGGCGGATCGCGTCCCGGTCGAGCGTGTCCTCGCGGCCGAAGTGGTAGAGCACGCGGACCTTCGAGCGATGGGCCGCCGGATCCCACTCGTTGTGGGCGAGCTGGAGATAGCGGACCAGCGTGCCATCGGCGGCGCGTCGGGTGGTGGTCCGCAGGTACATGCCGACATGCTACTCAGCCGTGCCTATCTCGTCAATACAGACCCCGCACGATGCTCGTATCTATGTAACTCGGCTCCGCGGACCCATTCCTGACCCCGTTTGTGCTCACGAGGTGCCATCCGAGTGCCTTCACGGCCCAATAGCTGCGGAAGCCGGGTCACGGAGAGGCACGATGACGTACCGGCAGACCGGGCCCGTGGAGGTGCGCCCCAACACGCTGCGGGACCAGAGACCACCCAACACCTTCCACACCACGCCGAGCGGAGCGACCCCGGGCGGCGGCGCCGGCCCGGTCGGCCCGAACCGGCTCCGGGTGGGTACCGGCGGTGCCCGATCGAAGCGCACGCCCCGACCGGGGATGGCCGCGCGGCCCGGAATCTCGCCCTGGACGTACATCGCGCTGGCCCTGCTGGCCTTCGTCATCGTCGTGTACCTGCTCAACGGCGCCCCGTAACGGGCTTGCGGGACACCGCCGACTGGCGGACACTTCCCACCCATACGAGCCGGCATGCGTCTGCCTGCGCGGACGGGCCGCTGGGTTGCCTCATGGAGGGTGGGCGCCGGCCGCGGCTCATGGTCGCGTCGCCCCTGGAGGTTGATCCGTGGATCGAGTCGTCCCCCGCACCAGGCTGCTGCGCCTTGGCGCGGCCCTCGCCCTGCTCGCCGCACTGCTGGCGCCGACCGCCCAGTCGGGCGTGGCAAACGCCGCGAGCACGAGCGCGAGCCCCAAGCACATCTTCGTGATCATGCTGGAGAACCACTCCCAGTCGAGCGTGCTGGGGGACGCGAACGCCCCGTACATCAACGCGCTGGCGAACGAGTTCGCCGTCGCTGAGAACTACTACGGGGTCACGCACCCCAGTGAGCCGAACTATGTTGCGGCCATCAGCGGAAGTAACTGGTTCTACAACGACGACAACCCGGCGAACCGCTACTCCCACACGAACCTGGTCGACCAGCTCGAGGCGCACCACAAGACGTGGGCGGCCTACCTGGAAGCCATGCCATCGACCGGCTTCCTTGGCGACTCGGCGAACGGCGGCCTGTACGCCAGCAAGCACAACCCGTTCGTGCTGTTCAACGACATCCGGGACAACCCGAAGCGGCTGGCCAACATCAAGCCGTACTCCAGCTTCGCTTCCGATCTGGCCCACAACAAGGTCGCGGACTTCGTCTGGATCACGCCGGACCAGTGCAACGACATGCACGGCGGCGTGTACTCGCCGGTCACCGGGTTCCCCGAGGCCCCGTGCCCCTATGGGAGCACGAACAACGACCCGAACGACGCGGCGCTCAAGCAGAAGGCCGACGCGTTCGTCAAGAAGACGGTACAGGCGATCATGCACTCGAGCGCCTGGACCGGGAACAGCGCGATCTTCATCGTGACCGACGAGAACGACTACACCGGCGACAAGACGACCGACGGGTGGGCGTCGGCGGCCGGCTGCTGCGACTCGCCGATCCTGCCCCCGGGCTACCAGTTCCTGAAGTCCGACGGGGTCACCCCGGACGGCAACACGTGGGCCGGCGGAATGTACGGCGGCGGCCTGATCCCGGCGGTC
>JAJYEB010000082.1 GCA_021790375.1 Chloroflexota bacterium
CAGACGATCTTCTGACGGCACCTGCTGGTGGGCGGCCAAGGTCCGCCAGTTCGCCACGCACCTGCACCCGCGGGAGCGGCCCGCGGAGCGACGCGAGCTGGACGCCTGGCTGTCTCCGGCGCAGCAGGCACTCTTCGCCTCGATGCATCCGGCGGATCGCCGGCATGGGCTCGACGTGGTCCGCCGGCTCCGCGCGGAGGGCTGGGTGGACGGCGACGTGCTGCTGGCCGGGCTCTTCCATGACGCCGGGAAGGGGCGCACGGGGCTCTGGCCGCGCGTGGCGTGGTCGCTCGCCGAGCGCTACGGCTCGCTGCCCCGGCGCACGGCGGCGCTGCTGCCCGGGTTCCGGGCCGCGCTCGACCGGCTGGACCGGCACCCCGATGCCTCGGCGGAGCTGGCGCTGCGGGCGGGGTGCCCGGCCCGCACCGCGGACCTGATCCGCCACCAGGCGGCACCGGCGGACGCGGCCGGTGAGGCGCTGCATCGCGCGGACGAGGCCAGCTGACGTGGTCCGCGCCACGGTCCGGCGCACGACGCCCTCCGTCCCGATCGCCGTGACGTTCGGCGAGGGGCGCCGGCCGGAGCACGCGACCCGCATCCGCGTGGGAAGCGTTCCCGCGACGATCGAGCCGGGAGCGCCGGACCGGCCGGCCCGCTCCGGGCCAACCCTCCCGGTCGATGCGGACGGCGATCCCGCGGCGTTCGACGGGCCGCTCGCGCTCCTGCTGTCGCTGATCGAGGCGAGGCAGCTGGACGTGCTCACCGTCCCGCTCGGCGCACTGGCGAGCGCCTACCTCGAGGCGATGGGGGGTCTCGCAGGGGACCGGCTGCCGTACCTCAGCGCGTTCGTGGCGGTTGCGGCCCAGCTCATCCTGATCAAGTCCCGGGCCATGCTTCCCCGCGAGCCGCACGGCGAGCCGGTCTCGCTCGCCGACGAGGGGCCCGACCCCGAGGCCGAGCTGCGCCGCCGGCTCGTGGTGTACCGGGCCTACCGCGACGCCGGGGCGTGGCTCCGGGAGCGGGCACTCACCCACGGCCCGCTGGTCCGTCGCGAACCGTCGATCGCGCAGGCCGCCGGCCTGGCGGGCGCCCGGCCCTCCGCCGAACCTCCGCTCGACCCCCGGTCGCTGGCCGCCGCGCTCCGGGGCGTGGCCCGGCTCGCGCCTCCCGCCGAGCCGCCGCCCGAACTCGTCCGGCGCACGATCACGCTCGCCGAGCGTGCCGAGGCGATCCGCGAGGCGATCCGGCGCGCGCCGGTGGTCGTGCTCCAGGAGCTGATCGGCGGCACCGGCGACCGCGTGGTGGCGGCCGTCACGTTCCTGGCCATGCTGGAGCTGGTCAAGCGGCACGAGATCGCGGTCGAGCAGGATCGCCCGTGGGGGCCGATCCGGTGCCGCAGCCTGGGTCCCGAGGCGGGACCGGGGACCCCGCCCGCGGCTCCGATCGACGAATCGCTGGAGGATTTCGCGTGACCCTGCCGGCCGAGCCGCCCGAACTCACGACCGCACAGCTCGAGGCGCTCCTGTTCGTCGCCGAACGGCCGCTCGCGCGGCGCGAGATCGCGGCACTCGCCGGCGTCGACACGGCGACCGTGGACGCGCGGCTGGGCGATCTCGAGGTCGAGCTCGCCTCCCGCGGGATCCGCCTCCTCTCGTCAGGGGACCGGGTCGCACTGGCCACCGCCCCGGAGGCCGGCGCCGTGCTGGCGCGGTACGTGGGCACCGAGGGGCTGAAGCTGACCCAGGCCGCGCTGGAGACGCTGGCGATCGTGGCCTATCGCCAGCCCGTGACCCGCTCGGTGATCGAGCGGATCCGCGGCGTGGACTCGGACTACGTCGTGCGGTCCCTGCTGCACCGCCGGCTCATCACGGAACAGGGCCGGTCGGAGGCCCCGGGGCGGCCCATCCTGTACGGCACGTCGTTCGAGTTCCTGGAGCGGTTCGGCCTCACGTCGCTGGAGGATCTCCCGGAGGTGGACGCGGAGATCGCGGCCCGCCTCGCCGAGAGCGAAGAGGCGGCCGCGGCCGCGCCTCCCGACGCCTGACCTGCCGTGCCCGAGATCCGGCTGCAGAAGGTGCTTGCCGATGCCGGGATCGCCTCTCGGCGCCACGCCGAGGCCATGATCGCGGCCGGTCGGGTGACCGTCGACGGGGTGGTCGCCACGACCGGGCTGAAGGTCGATCCGACGACGCAGGCGATCGCGGTGGACGGCCTGCCGCTGGGCGCCCCGGCCGGCACGACCTGCATCGCCCTGCACAAGCCCCCGGGCGTGACGAGCACCGTGTCCGACCCGCATGCCGCCTCGACCGTGCTCGACCTGGTTCCACGGGAGATGCTGGAGTCCGCGGGGCGGCTCTATCCGGTGGGAAGACTGGACCGCGACTCGGAGGGGCTCCTGCTCCTCACCAACGACGGGGACTGGGCGCAGCGCGTGCTGCACCCGCGCCACCAGGTCGAGCGCGAGTACGCCGTGGGTCTCTCCCGGCCACTCACGGCCCTCCAGGTGGAAACGCTGCTCGGCGGGATCGAACTGCAGGAGGGACGGACGGCGCTGCTGGGCCTGCGGGCACAGACGCCGACCGAGACGGGCGCCCTGCTGCAGCTCCTGGGCCCACAGGCCCCGGCAGGCCTGGCCTGGTACAGGGCCACGCTGGGGCAGGGCTGGAAGCGGCAGGTCCGGCGCATGTTCGGCGCGGTAGGCGCCCCCGTGGCCCGGCTCGTCCGCGTGCGGATCGGCACGCTGCGACTGGGCGGACTTCGGCCCGGGCAGGTACGCCGCCTGACGAGGGCGGAGGCGGCCCTGCTCGTTGAGGCGGGACCGCCCCGACCCAGGGACCGCTGAGGCCGGGCCGGGCGCCATCGACGGGACGGCGCGGATCCGCGCCGGGTCAGGTGCCGGTGGGCTACAGTGCCGGTGGGCTACAGTGCCGGTGGGCGCGACGCCGGCCGGGTGGGCGCCGCGCCGTCGATGCACGCGGGGAGGGACTGCACCATCGGGAAGGTCGCACGCGGAGAGCCCGTCATCGCGATCGACGGGCCGGGCTCGAGCGGGAAGAGCACGGTCGGCGCGCTGGCGGCCGCCCGGCTGGGTTTCCGCTTCTGCGACACCGGGCTGTTCTATCGCGCGGCCGCATGGCTCGCCCTGGAGCGCGGCGTGCCCGTGGACGACGGTCCCTCGCTCGCGGCCCTCGCGCCGGATCTGCACCTCGAGGCCGATGGCGCGGGCCGCTACCTGCGCGTGAGAGCCGCCGGCAGGGACGTGACGGCCCTGGTCCACCGCCCGGAGATCGATCGCGTGGTGAGCGAGGTGGCGCAGCAGCCCGAGCTGCGCGCCGCGTTGCTCCCCCGGCAGCGCGAGCTCGCAGAAGAAGGCGGCATCGTGGTCGCCGGGCGCGACATCGGCACGGTCGTGCTGCCGGAGGCCGACGTCAAGATCTACCTCGACGCGTCGCTGCCGGAACGCGCACGGCGCCGCGGGCTCGAGCGCGGCATCCCGGCCGGCGAGGTCGATGGTGACGCCGCCCGCCGGACCCGCGACGAGCTGCAGGCCCGCGACGCGATCGACAGCGGCCGGGCGTCTGCGCCGCTGCGGGTGGCACCGGACGCGATCGTGATCCGCACCGACGGGTTCACCCTGGAGCAGGCGGTGGTTGCAGTGGTGAACGCGATCGAGACGGCACGGAGGGCCGTGCGGCACCGTCCGTGACACAATGACCATCCCATGGGAAAGGTTCGAGACGTCGTCATCACGCGCCGCACCGGTTTCTGCTACGGCGTGCGCGAGGCGATCGACTACGCGAAGACCGCGGCGGCGGAGGGCAAGCCCACCCACACGCTGGGCCAGGTCGTGCACAACGAGGGCGTGATCGAGCAGCTCGAGTCGCAGGGGATCCGGACCGTCGACACGCTCGACGAGGTGCACGAGGGGGCGGCGGTCGTCATCCGCGCGCACGGCGTCACGCCCGAGGTGATGGATCGGGCGAAGGCGCGCGGCCTCGAGGTCATCGACGGCACCTGCACCTGGGTGATCCAGGAGCAGCGCGCGCTGTCGCAGCTGGTGGACGAGGGCTACACGATCGTGCTCCTCGGGACGCCGAGACACCCCGAGGTGGTGGGGCTCCTCGGGTTCGCGCCGGACGCGATCGTGGTCGACGAGGAGGAGGACTGGGGGCGCATCCCGCGCACCAAGCGGATGGCGCTGATCAGTCAGAGCACGCAGCCGCCCTGGAAGTTCGAGCGGCTCGCCGCGTACCTGGTGGGCCGCTGCCACGAACTCAAGATCGTCAACACCATCTGCCCGGTCACGATCCGCCGGCAGCAGGACACCATGGAGGCCGCGGCGGCGGTGGATTTCATGGTCGTGGTGGGCGGTCGCAGCAGCGCCAACACCAAGGAGCTGACGCGCCTCTGCCAGATCGCCGGGACCCCCGTGCTGCAGATCGAATCCGCCGCGGACCTGCACGACCCCGACGCCTTCGGCGACGCCGAGCTGGTCGGCGTCACGGGCGGCACCTCCACGCCCATCGAGGACCTCCAGGTGGTCACGCGGCGGATCTACGAGCTTGCCGGCACGGCCGAGGCGCGGGACCACGCCGCCCGGCTGGCCGAGGCGTCCCTGCGTCGCGTGGCCGATTCCACCTACCGCACGAGCAGCGTCCCCTCGAGTCCCGTCCCGACGGAGGTCTGACCATGCCCGCTCGTCCAACGGCGAGGCCGGCGCGCGGGCTCCCCATCGTCGCGATCGTCGGCCGTCCCAACGTCGGCAAGAGCACGCTGTTCAACCGGATCGTCGGCGAACGGACGGCCATCGTCGAGGACCGCGCCCGCACCACGCGGGACCGGCTGTACGGCCAGGCCGAATGGAACGGCCGGCGCTTCATCGTGGTCGACACCGGCGGCCTGGAGCGCCGCCCCGGCGACCCGATCGAGGCGAAGGTCCAGGAACAGGCGCGCCTCGCGATCCACGAAGCGGACCTGGTCCTGTTCGTGGTGGATGCGGCCACGGGCGAGACGCCCGCCGACCAGGAGGCCGCCGAGCTCCTGCGCGGGGCGACGGTGCCCATCATCGTCGCGGTCAACAAGGCCGACAGCGAGCGGCGGGAGTACAGCGGCGCGGAGTTCCACCGCTACGGCTGGGAGGACACGTACGCGATCAGCGCGCTCCACGGGCGAGGGACCGGCGACCTGCTGGACGCGATGGTCCGGGCGCTCCCGCCGGAGAGCGAGGAGGAGCGCGAGCGGAAGCGCCGCGAGGCCGAGGCGGAGGATGAGGCCGAGCTGACCGCCTTGGCCGAGGCGCAGGGCGTGGAACTGCCGGCGCCCGGCGAGACCGCCGGGCAGGTCGGGAACGAGACGGCCATGGGCGAGGCCCCGGCAGCAGGCGCGCTTCCCGATGCTGCGGCGTCGCCCGCATTCGACGCCGCAGCGGCCGCGTGGGACCGCCGGACGCAGGCCGACCTGGAGGCGGCGAAGGCCCCTGTCGCGGTCGCCATCGTGGGCCGCCCCAACGTCGGGAAGTCGTCGCTGCTGAACGCCCTGCTCGGCGAGGAGCGCGTCATTGTCAGCGAGATACCCGGCACGACGCGGGATGCGATCGACACGGAGATCGAGTGGAACGGCCGCCCCGTGACGCTCATCGACACCGCCGGGATCCGGCGCCGTGGCAAGGTCGCCGGGGGGCCCGACTCGGAACGGTTCTCCGCGCTGCGCGCGCTGCGCGCGCTGGGCCGCTGCGACGTCGCGATCCTGCTCCTCGACAGCGTGGACGGGCTGACGCGCCAGGATGCGCACGTGGCCGGCTACGTGGTGGAGGAGGGGAAGGGACTCGTCGTCGCGCTCAACAAGTGGGACCTGGTCGAGAAGGAGACCGGCACCTTCGACGACTATGCCGCCACCGTGCGGCGCGAGGCCCCCTTCCTGGGCTTCGCCCCGATCCTCGCGATCAGCGCGAAGACGGGGCAGCGGGTCGGCCGCGTGCTGGACGCGGCGATGGAGATCGCGGCCCAGCGACGCCGCCGCGTGCCGACGGGAGAGTTGAACCGGCTGCTGGCCGACGCCACGTTCCGGCAGGCGCCCCCGTCGGTGAAGGGCACGCGGCCGAAGTTCTACTACGCGACCCAGGCCGCGGTGGCGCCGCCCACCTTCGTCCTGTTCGTGAACGACGGCGACGCGGTGCACTTCAGCTACGCGCGTTACCTGGAGAACCGGATTCGCGAGGCGTTCGACTTCGGGGGGACCCCCATCCGCCTGGTCTTCCGTACCCGCACGCGGGCCCAGATCGACCGGAGGAGGGGAGGAGCCCGCACTCCACGACGGGCGGGTGGGGGCGCGCGACCGACTGGCGGGGCACGCGGCCCCGGCGGTGGGGGGCACTCGCCCCGGGGGTCCGGTGGCACCGGCAAGCGGCACGGTCCGGGCCGCTGACCCTCGTCCCGGGGGGCGTCACGCACGGCCGCCCGCGATCGACGCCTCACGACCGCGGGCGGTGGGGGTCACCGCCTCTGCTAGAATGCCGCCGTCGGGGCGTAGCGCAGCCTGGTAGCGCACTTGAATGGGGTTCAAGAGGTCCCGCGTTCGAATCGCGGCGCCCCGACCAGAATCCACGCACGAAGCGGCCCCTCCGGGACTCCCGGAGGGGCCGCTGATCATCGGGATGACCCACAACTTGACCCACAAACCGAGCCGCCGCGGCTGGCGTCTACCCCGTAGTCGAGACTCGACGGTGGCGTAGGACCGCATCCAGCCGCTCCGCGACGCGTTCCGTCATGGCGGGTGTGAGGTGCGCGTAGACATCGGCCGTGGTCGCGACGTTCGTGTGGCCCAGGATCTTCGAGATCACTCCGAGCTCCTCACCTTGTTCGAGGAGCAGTGTGGCGCAGGCATGGCGGAGATCGTGGAAGCGTTGGTGGGGAAGGCCCGCCCGGGCGACCGCGGTCTGGAACGTGTGCAGGGCGTTGGCGTGGTCAAGCGGCTCCCCTGTCGGGGTCGTGAAGACGAAGTTGCCGTCCTGCCAGCGTGGGCCGGCCGCCACGTGCTCGGCCAGTTGGTGGCGGCGCTGGGTACGGAGGGCGGCCAGTACCTCGGCGCCGAGACGAAGCGTCCGGCGCGCCCGCTCCGTCTTCGGCTCGACCAGCGCGTGCGTGCCGCGTGCGAGGGCGTGATTGACGGTCAGGGTCGCGCCATCGAGGTCGACGTCGCTCCAACGCAGCCCGAGCAGTTCGCCCTGCCGCAGGCCCGTGCCGATGGCCACCACGTAGAGCGGCCCCGCGCGGGTCTCCGCGACGCTGTCCAGGAACACGCCGACCTCGTCGGCGCTCAGGGGCCGGAGCTCCACGTGCGCCTTTGCGGGCGGATCAACGAGCGTGCAGACGTTGCTCAGCACCCGGCCCGACTTGAGGGCGCGCCCGAGCGCGATGCGCAGGATGCTGTAGGCGTAGCGGACCGTGGTGGGCGAGAGGTCGCCCCGCGCTGTGAGGTCGGCCAGCATCCGCTGTACGTGAGCGGGCGTGAGCTTCGCCAGCGGGACGCGGCCGAGGGCCGGCTTGAGGTAGAGCCGTACCACCGCGGCGTAGTTGGACGCCGTCGAGGGCCGGCACCGAACGTTCACGGACGCTTGGAGCCACTCATCAAGGTAACCGCCGACCGTTAGGGATTGTCAGCTAATTAGCGCTATGGTATGATGGGTGGGTGATCGATGAGACGGCCATCGCAGCCCGCTACCAGGCGCTCTCCCCGCTGAGATC
>JAJYEB010000083.1 GCA_021790375.1 Chloroflexota bacterium
AGCTGCATGGCACGCACCTTGGGGGCGCCGGAGAGGGTACCGGCGGGGAAGACGCTGCGCAGCGCATCGAGCGCGTCGAGACCAGGGCGGAGCCGCGCCTCGACGTGGCTGACGAGGTGCAGCACGTGGCTGTAGCGCTCGACCTCCATGTAGCGGGTCACCGCCACGCTGCCGGGACGCGCCACGCGCCCCAGGTCGTTGCGGCCAAGGTCGACCAGCATCACATGCTCGGCACGCTCCTTCGGGTCGCGCTGCAGCTCCTCCGAGATCAGCTCGTCCTCGTCGTCATCGGCGCCGCGCGGGCGGGTACCGGCGATGGGATGCGTGGTGAGCCGGTCGCCCTCCACGCGGAGCAGCAGCTCGGGGCTCGCGCCGACGACCTCGAACGATGCGGTCCGCACGAAGAACAGGTACGGGCTCGGGTTGACCCGCCGCAGGGCGCGGTACAGGGCGAGTCCGTCGAGGGGCGTGCCGTCGGGGCCACCGGGGATGGCGAACGACTGCCGCCTCGCCAGGACGATCTGGATCGCCTCGCCGGCCGCGATCGCCGACTTCGCCTGCACCACAGCCGACTCGAACGCCTCTCGGTCCATGCTGGCCGGGCCGGGCACGGCGACCGGCAACGACTCCATCCGCGCCGCGGTCCGGCCCGCGCCCGATGGTCCCTGCGCCGCGCGCTCCAGTGCCTCGAAGACCGCCCGTTCCGCGATCCGGTAGCGCCCCTCGAAGTCCGGGGCCTCGGCGTGGAGGGAGGCGATCGCGCTCAGCGTGTGGGTCAGGTGGTCGAACACGAGCACCAGGTCGGTCTCGAGGAACGCCGCCGCCGGCGCGGCGACCGGGTCCGCATCCGGGAGCGGGACCGGCTCGAAGGCGGAGACCGCGTCGTAGGCGAGCGCCCCCACCGCGCCGCCCGTGAAACGGGGCATCCCGTCCAGTGGCGCCACCCGGCGACGCGGCACGAACCGGCGGAGCGCATCGAGCGGATCGGCCGCCGGCTCCGTGGTCGCCGGCAGGTCGGGCGCGTAGGCGTCCACGGTGACCGGGCGGGTGATGGTGCGCGCCACCCCGTCGCGGACCTCCAGGGTGCGGCGCGGCCCCACGCCCAGGAAGGAGTACCGGCCGACGCGCTCGCCGCCCTCCACGGACTCGAGCAGGTAGGCGGGCCCACCGTCGTCGAGGGCGAGGAACGCCCCCACCGGCGTCTCCAGGTCGGCCTCCCGCGAGGCGCGCAGGAGCACCGTGTCGGCCCCCGCCGCGAGACGGCGTGCCTCGGTGAGGCTGAGCGGGCTGGTCAGCGGCATCTCAATCGCCTCCGGGTGTCCGGCGCGGGGCCGGGAATCAAACGACCTTCCGTCCTGCCGGGACGAAAGGCCGAGACCCTCCGCGGTGCCACCCACGTTCGGCGTTGCCGCCGCGCTCTGGCCGACGGACCGCCGATGACGGTCGATCGGTGCTGCCCGCTATCGCTGGCGCTCTGCGCCGGAGCCTACTTGGCGCACCGCCTGGCGCGGTCGCGGTTCGGTCCGGAGGCTCCCGGGTCCATTCGCCGCCGTCCTCGTGCCGGTCTCGCACCATCGCCGGCTCGCTGCGTCGAGGGGATGGCGGGTACTCGTCCCGTTCATCGCCCGGTCTTCGGTTGGCCGGGAGTCTAGGCGCCCGGGCGCTCGTGCCTCGGTCCATCCCGGGCAATCCGGGTCCGGGTCGCTCGGCGTCAGTCGCCCGCCACTTCCCGCAGCCGCGCGACCACCACCTGCCAGACCGCCCCGGCGATGACGCCGCCCGCCCCGCCGGCGATCGCGAGGGTCAGCCAGGCGAGCCCCGCCAGCGGCGCCCAGGTGGCGTTGGTCGCCAGCTCCTGTGCCGCGCGCAGGCCCATGAAGCTGCCGATCGTCACGAACGTCAGGCCGAACGCCAGCGGGCCGAACAGCGGACGGTGCGGCCGGTCCTCCTCGGGTCCCAGGCCGGGAGGCCCGCCCTTGCGACGCCGCGCGCGTTCGCGCCGGATCGCCTCCTCGTCCTGCGCGACCCACACGCCGCCCAGGAGCCCGATCCCGAACCCGGCGATGAGCCCGGTGACGATGACCGGGGCGTAGACCGAGAGACCCACCACCCCGAGGGCGACGGCGCCGAGCACGGACAGGGCCAGGCCGAGCAGCCCGCCGATCGCCGTCGTCAGAGAAAGGAACGGGGTCATGCGCATGCGTTCACGGGCTGGAATCGTACGCATGCGGACGCCACGGCGCAGGGCCCGCAGGCGTGCCGTGATCCTGCCTTCAGGTCCGGTTCAGAAACCGGGACGATCATCCCGGTCGTCTCCTCCCTCCCCTCCCCACTGGCCCGGAGACGACAGGCAGAGAACCCCCGGCACCCTCCCGCCGGGGGTTTCTCATTGTCTCGCGGTGCCCCGGGGAGGCCACATTGCCCCGCTCGCACCGCCCACCTCGCGGCGCGCGCATCATGGCGGCAGCCGATGAGCACGCTGGTCATCCCCGTCTTCCGCCTGCGGTTCCCCATCGAGGAGGTACCGATGTGGGCCGCTGTCTACCCCGCCGCCGATGACGCCGAGGTCGAGGCGATCGGGGCCACGGCTCGCATGCGCGGGCGTTACACGCGGGACGAGTTCCTCGCCGTGGCGCGCTGGAAGACCCCGCGGGCCGAGAGCCGCTGCGCACGCAACAGCGAGAGCCTGGTCGAAGAGGCCACGGCCACCGCGCTGCGCGCCTCCGACGAGCGCCTGCGAATCGGAATCCTCATGCTCCTCCAGGGAGTCGAGGTGGCGACCGCGTCGGCGCTCCTCCACCTCGCGCACCACGATCCGTATCCCATCGTCGACGTCCGTGCGCTCTGGTCGCTGGGGGTGGACGCACCACCTGCATCCTGGCCCCCGGAATCCTGGATCGCGTACACGCATGCAGGCCGGTGTCTCGATGCGCGCGCTCGACCGGGCCCTCTGGCAGTACGCGACGGTGCACCGGCGACGAGCGCACCGGTAGACCCGCGGTTGAACGGGCGCGGGTCGGGGTGCGCTGGGCAACTGGCGGAGAGGGTGGGATTCGAACCCACGGACCTTGCGGTCAGCGGTTTTCAAGACCGCCGCATTCGGCCACTCTGCCACCTCTCCGTCGACCGGGACGGGGCTGGCAGGTTGTCTCGACCCGCCATCGTCCGTAGGTTAGCAGCCACGCAGCTCCGGCCTCCGGGCACGCACGTGCGCCTGCGCCCGGCTCACCGATGGGGGCACGTGGAAGCTCGAGGCCCTGCCGCCGCAGGACCCGCCGGCCCTGCTGCCGTCGAGGCCGCGCTCATCGCGTCAACCCGCTCGACACGAGAGCGGTCAGACCGCCCGGGCCGGCTTCGATCAGGAGCACGTGCCGCCCATCGGACAGCAGCTGCAGGAACTGCAGCTGGTCGGCGGGCACCAGCGGCACGCCGGCCACGGGCACCCAGTCGGTCCCATCGCGCGAGGTCCAGAGTCCGGAGCCGCTCAAACCCACTGTTCCGGCCGCAACGTAGCCACCGGGGGCGGCGACGAGCGTCGGGTACGCACCGAAGAGCGCCGGGCTCGACGGGCCGGCCGTCCAGCGTGCGCCGTCGCTCGAGGTCCACGGCGCGACCGGCGAGAGAAACACGCCGGGCGACGGCTCCACCGGCTTGCCGCCGGTGCCCAGCGAAAGGAAGCCGGACGGCGTCGAGACGAGCCCTTCGAGCACCACGTCCGAGCCGCCCGACAGCGGCGCGTGGATGGTCCAGTGCCGGCCGTCGCGCGATGTCCACGCCGCCGCGTCGTTGTCGAGACGGCCCACCATCACGAACTCGTCCCGGCTGAAGATGACTCCGGTCGCCTCGACCGTATCGCTCGCCTGCGGCTGGTCGCTGGCCACGAGCGACCAGTGAAGCCCGTCGGCGGAGAACCAGACCGGAGAGCCGCCCTCGGCCTCGGAGAAGCCGGTGGCCACGAACCCGGTGGGGCTGGCCGCGATGGAGCGCCAGCCGGTTCCCTCGAACGCCGCCTGCCTCGGCGCCTTGGTCCAGGCGCGGAGATCGGTGGAGACCCAGGCGGCACCGTTCTGCTGCATGCCGTAGCCGTCCTGGCCGCCACGTTCGGATCCGAGCGCGACGTAGACGTGCCCGTCGCCGGCCACCGGACCCCGGATGCCCCACGCGTCCGTGCCCGTGACCTGCCCGGTCTGGGACCAGCGCGATCCGTCGGGTGAGGTGAAGACGACCGTGCGGGTGGGCGAGGCCGGGACGAAGTCGATGAAGCCGCCGCCCGGCAGGGCGGAGAACCCACCACCCGGGCCGCCGAAGCCACCACTCGACGGCACGCTGGGGAGCGTGACCGGGGTCCAGGTCGACGTCCGCTCGGCCGGTGGTGGCGATGGGATCGCCGGCGTCGCGATCGGGGTGGGCGACGGCGGTGGTGGGGGCGCGCCGGTCACCGGGACCGACCAGACGTGGATCACCTGGTCGGCCGGGCTGGCCGTCTGCGGCCAGTCGGTGAGCAGCACCCGGTCGTCGAGCGCGAGCAGCGCGACCGAGTCGGTCGGCGCCCGGGCGAACTCGTCGGGCAGGGCGACCGTCACGAAGTGCACGCCATCAGAGGAGACCGCGAGGGTGGGGGCGCCGCTGGCCAGGTCCGTGCCCTCGACGGCCACGAACCGCGACCCGGCAGAGACCCGCCAGGCGGCGATGGGGAGGCGGGTGGTCCCGGAGCCGTCGGTGGCGACCGACTCGAGGGCGGCGTCGCGCACCCCGAGGAGCATGTGGTCGCGGAAGACGCCGGTCGCCATGAACGGCGGTACCTGACCCGCGGTTGGATCCCAGGTGATGTCGGTCGGGATCGACGCGGCAGGGTTGTCGCTGAACCCCGGGCCGCGCGAGACGACGAGCCTGCCCGGCCCGACCTGCCAGAAGGCGCCGGACCAGTCCCAGCCCGCCGGGATCGCCGGGTCGGTCTGCCCGCTGCTCCAGGTGCGCCCGCCATCGGTGGTCCAGGACTCGAAGCCGCCCTTCTGGGCGAGCGGCCCGCTGGCGGGTGACCAGGCCACGGCGCTGCTCGGGTCGCCCGGTGCCATGCCGAGGTACCAGACACCGGCCCCCATGAAGGACGGCGCGTCGGTCGCCGACCACGACGTGGCCGTCTGCGGGGCGAGGAGCGTCGTATGCGCGCAGTCGGCGCTGAACCCGATGCCCACCGGGCCCGGGGCCGAGGCGTCACCGGCGAGGGCGAGGATGGATTGGCTCGCCGTGGTCCAGCCGACCGACATACCGCCCACCAGACCGACCGGGCTCGGCGGGCAGGTCAGCCCGACGGCCTGGCCCGGCACTCCGACCTGCGCCTCGTACACGCTCACCACCGGGCCGCTGGCGGTGTCCGCCAGGGCGGCCTTGATCCCGGGTCGCTGGCCCACGAGCAGCGGCGTCCCGATCGCCAGCCCCGGCGCGCTCGACGTGCCCACGGCCGCGGATGACGCCGCACCGAGCGACGAGGCCGGCACGGACGACGACGGCGACGGAGCGGTCGAGGGCGCCCGGCTGCCGCATGCGGCGATCAGCAGCACGGCGACCACCTGAACGGCCCACGGGCGAGGCGTGCCGCTCCCCGCGCGGGATCCCACACGCGCTGAGTCCCCGGCCGGATCCCGGGTCGTCACGGTCCGACCACCGCCGGCACGATCCAGATGGGCGAGCTGCCGTCGCGGCCGTCGAAGCCGAGCACGATCAGCCCGCCGGCGGTGACGCGGACCGACGAGATCGTGGGGTTCGGCTTTCCCGGCCAGCGCGGCATGCTGGCCGTGGCGCCGGTGTCCGCCAGCGGCTGCCAGGTCGTGCCGTCGCTCGACGCCGAGAACGAGACCCGGTCGCCGCTGACGTAGACCTGGGCGATCATGTGCCGCCCGTCCGAGGCGATCGACCCGCCGGGCAGCACATTCGGATCCGACAGGCGGGTCCAGGTCCGCCCGTCGCGGGAGGTCCAGACGGCCGCCGTGTAGCCGGTCGGCGTGGGACCCACCGCGAGCAGGCCATCGGCACCGGCGGCCAGCGTCCCGACCTGGCCGGCGTTCGCGGTGCCGCTGAGGGTCGCCCGCTGCCAGGCGCGGCCGTCGGCCGAGACCCAGATCGCCGGTGGCGAGGACACGGTGGGTGCCACGCCGCCGCTGGTCGGTCGGGACCCGCCCACGCCGCCCGCGACGACGAACCCGCCGGCGAACGCGCTGACGGCGCCGAAATGGGCCTGCGCGAACGTGCCGGCCGGCAACGCCTCGCGGATCCAGGTCGTCCCGTCGGTCGACGTCCAGATGGCGGGATGGTCGAAGCCCGTGTCCCCGACGGCCACGATCCTGCCCTGGCCCGCGGCGATCCCCGCGATCGACGCCCCGGCGAAGACGCCGAGCGCCGGCCCCTGCGTCCAGCTGCGCCCGTCAGGGCTCGTCCACGTCACGACCGGCAGAGGGGCACAGGTCTCGCCCGCCCCGGGCGCGGTGCACACCGGGGTCCCCGCCGTGCCGATGGCAACGAGGCGGTCGCCGAGCGGGGCGAGCCAGCGCATCGACGCGGCCTGCCGTGTCGGGCCCGTGAACGTCCGTGTCCACGAGCGGCCGTCCGCCGACCACCAGGCCGCGGCGGCCGCGCCGCCGCTCCCGGACTGGAGGAAGCCGACCGCCACCGTGCCGCCGGCCCAGGCCGCGACGTCATCGGGCGTGGCATAGCGCGCATCGCCCGTCGGGAGCACGGCCGGCGCGCTCCAGCGCAGCCCGGTCCAGGGGCCCGGTCGTGGCGTGACCGTGGTTGGCGGCGCGAGCGGCGCCGGCGCCCAGGTCGTGCCACCGTCCGCGGTGACGTACACCGCGTCGTCGGGCGCGACCTCCGCAGCCCCGTGGGTCGCGTCGGCGAACAGAAGCGCGGTGACGCCCGCCGGCAGTCCGTCGGTTGCCACGTCGCGCCAGGTGCGCCCGGCGTCGCTCGTGACGCGCAGCGCCGCGCCGTCGAGCCCGCCGACGAGCCAGTGCGCAGGCCCGGCGGCGACGAACGTGAGCGGCACGGCGAACGAGGCGACGTCGCTTCGGTCAAGGTCCGCGGCTCGGGTCCAGGTTCGCCCGCCGTCCGCGCTCGTGAAGATCCGCACGACCTGCGCCGATCCCGATTCGTCGAGGACCGCCACCACGCCCTGCGTGCCGACGAACGAGGGGGGTCCGAGCAGCGAGTAGCGCGCACCGGCGGCGCCCACCAGGCCGGGCAGCCGGGCGTCCGTCCAGTGTTGCCCTCCGTCGCGGCTGACGTCGAGGAGAGGGCGCTGCTCGGGCCCGGCGGTGGGTTCGCTGCCCGCCCAGAGGGTGCCGTCGGGCCCGCTGCCGAACTCGGCGCCAAGCCAGGCACCCTGACCGGCCGGGGCCCAGGTGGCACCCCCGTCGCTGGTGGCCAAGAGCGCGCTGATCCCGCTGCTCTGGCGCAGGGCGGACGCGAGGATGTACCCGTGCTCGGCATCGCGGAATGCCGGCACGACGACCGAGTCGGCCACGTTCTCGGTCAGCTTCGTCGCGTCCCAGGTGGTGCCGCCGTCGCTCGTCCGGAACACGAACAACTGCATCACGTCAGTCGGCGAGCCGGTCACCGGAGTCAGGGTGGCGCCGACC
>JAJYEB010000084.1 GCA_021790375.1 Chloroflexota bacterium
CGGAGGCGCCGTCCCGCAGCGCCCGGCGCGCCTCGGTCGCCTTCACGTCGCTGGTGGTTGCCCCGAACGGGAACCCCACCACCGAGGCCACCGCCACCGGGGCGCCGCGCAGGTTCGCGGCCGCGCGGCGGATCCAGGTCGGGTTGATGCAGACGGCCGCGAAGCCGTACTCCTTCGCCTCGCCGCACAGGCGGTCGATGTCGTCGGCGGTGGCGTCGGGGCGCAGGAGCGTGTGGTCGATGTAGCGGGCGAGGTCGCGGGGCACGTCCGCGCCGTTGCCGTGGTAGGCGATGCGCTCGGCCCCCCCGGCCACCACGGCCCGCACCTTGTCGGGGCTGTGCGCGGCGCAGGAGCCGAGGCAGTCGCGGCAGGCGTCGCCGGACGTGCCGGCGAGCGCCGCGAGCACCTCCCGGGTCACGGCCTCGATGAGCTCCTCACGATCGACGGCACCGCTCATACCCGGTCCCTCGAGTACCGCCGCTCGACCTCCGCGATCTTCTCGACGCGCGCGGCGTGGCGCCCGGGACCCCATGGCGTGCCGAGCCAGGCCTCCACGATCTCCATCGCCAGCCCGGTCCCCACGTGTCGCGCCCCCAGCGTCAGCACGTTGGCGTGGTTGTGCTCGCGGCTGTTGCGCGCGGAGGTCACGTCGTGGCAGAGCGCGGCGCGGATGCCGGGCACCTTGTTGGCGACCATGCACGAGCCGATCCCCGCGCCGTCGACCACGATGCCCCAGCGACAGGTTCCGTCCGCGACGAGCCGCGCAACGGCGTGGGCGAAGTCGGGGTAGTCGACGGGTTCCGCGGTCGCGGTACCGCAATCGTGGATCGTGTAGCCCTCCTCGCCGAGCTTCCGTCCGATCAGCTGCTTGAGCTCGAACCCCCCGTGATCGGCCCCGATGGCGATCGCGACCGGCGCGCCCGCACCGGCAGTGCCCGCGGCGGCCGTCTCCGCGGCCGATGCCGGGGCGTCTGTCGATGCCGGCTCCGCCCCGGCATCGTACATCGCGCCCACCACGCGGCGGACCACGTCCCGGACCCGGTCCTCGGGGACCGTCACCTGTCGCCTCCCATTCGCGTCACGGTACGCGATGGGCTCAAGGGCTGCTCGCCGCTGCCGCGGGGACGTGGCGCCGCAGCGGCGCCGGCGCTCGCGTGGCGCCGAGTGCGCTCTCGCGGGCGCGACCGGCCGGCATCCCCCCGCGCGCCGTCAGGCGACGGTGATGGTGCCCTCCATGTAGCCACTCCGCGCCGCCATCGCGCCGCCCCAGCCGGTGGGGCCGCCGCCGCAGGGGTCCATGCAGTGCCAGGTGTAGGTGCCGGGCGCCCCGGTGCGGATCGTGAACGTCACCCTGGAGAGCGCGGCGATCGGCACGTTCAACCCGAGCCCCGGGGCGGTCAGCGTGTGTGCGACGTCGGCCGGATCCAGGGAGGTGTGGCTGGTGGTCGGCCCGGCCGCCGCGTTCGGGGTCTTCGGGTCGAAGGGCGTGACCGTGAAAGCATCGCCGACGATTCCCTGGGCGTGGGCGTAGACCTGCAGCGCCGCCGGGAGCGGCGTCGCGCTGTCGAAGTCGGTGACCGTCACCACCACGGTCGAGTATGCCGGGAGCACGAAGGAGGACGGAATGTACGCGGGGTAGTCCTTCGTCCCGATCATCTCGCCGGTGACGATCGTGAGGTACACGTGCGGGGTACCTGCGGTGGCGGTGCCGGCGCCCCCTCTCGCGGGTCCCGCCCCGGTGGAGACGGACGCGGGCTGGATGCCGGCCGGCGTGGGGGCGGCCTCACGGGTCGAAGCCGGCCGCGCCACGGCGCGGACCACGTCCGTCGAGCGAGCCGCAGCGACCGACACGGCGGTCACCGGCCCGGCGAGGGCGTGACCTGCGGCCGATTCGGTCCATGCCGGGCCGGCAGCCGTGCCGGCACAGCCCGTGGCGAGCACCGCCACGGCGACGACACTGAAGGTACACAGAAACAGGGAGCGGGTGGGACGCAGCCGGGACATCGGTGGCTCCGAGTGGGACGCTTGACGGTTCCGACGCTACGGTCGTGCCGCCCGCTGCCACAGGGGCGCAGGGCCCGGCGTGCCGGGCCGATGGTCCTGAGCGCCCCACCCGTGCGGGTAGCCGGCCGGACCTACCCGTCGCGCCTCGTCACGCTGCAGACCGGCCATCACGGCTGGACCCGGCCGTCACCGCCGGAGCGCGGCGGTCAGGGCCGGACGCGCTTCTCCCGCGGCAGCGGCGGCAGGCCCCGCCGTCCCTGCACCAGGAAGTGGCGGAACCAGCCCACCACCTGCACGATGTTCTCCACGCGACGGAACGGCGTCCCGCTCCGGGTCAGCTCGTGCGACTCGTCGGGAACCCGCATCAGCCGCACCGGGCGCCGGAACGCGCGCAGAACCGCGAAGAACTCCTCGGCCTGCGTGATCGGCACGCGCAGGTCCTTCTCCGCGTGCTGGATCAGCAGCGGCGTGCGCACCCGGTCGGCATAGGCGATGGGGCTGTGGCGCCAGTACAGCTCGTGGTCCTCCCACGGGTTCACGCCGTACTCCTCGAGGCCGAACATGGGGCCGCCGATGTCGCCCGACAGCATCTGCGAGGTCATGTCGTTGACAGAGCGCGCGGTGAGCGCGGCCCTGAAGCGGTCGGTGTGCCCCACGATCCAGCTGGTCAGGTACCCACCGTACGAGCCGCCGGTCACGCCGAGGCGGTCGGGGTCGGCCAGCCCGTCGGCCACCAGCGAGTCGACCCCGGCCATCACGTCGGCCATGGGCCCGTCGCCCCAGTCGCGGAAGTTGCCCCGCACGAAGTCCTGCCCGTAGCCCTCCGAGCCGCGCGGATTGCACGCGTACACGCTCATTCCCGCCGCGACCAGGCACTGCCATTCCCAGAACAGCGAGTACCCGTACAGCGTCGCCGGCCCACCGTGGATCTCGACGACCAGCGGCGCGGGCCGGCCGTCGTCGCGCGTCGGCGCCGGGTAGAACCAGCCCTGGATCCGGCGCCCGTCCACCTCGTGCCAGCGCGTCGCGGGCTCCACCAGCGACACGTCTGCCCAGCGCGTGGCCATCAGGTCACTGACGCGTCGCAGGGACGGCGCCGTGAGCGGGGCGGGCAGGTCGGCCGGAACGTCGGCCACCACCACCTCGAACGGATGTGTCGGGTCGCCCACGGTCGCGGCGACGCGGACGGCTCCGCCGTCCAGCGCCACCTGGTGGGTCCGCGAGACGTAATGCCGGCCGGCCGTCAGCCGCTCGACCCGGGCCGACGAGTCGCCGCCCGCCGAGCCGTCGCCCGCCGCGGCCGCGTCAGCCGCCCGGCCGCGAACCGCCGAGGCTCGGGTCGGAGCCTCCGCCTCCACCCGCCAGAGCTCGTAGCTGCCCTCGATCGGTGCCGTGAAGCTGATCCAGCGCCCGTCGCCGCTCCAGTGCAGGGTCGGGCCGCCGCCGCCGAACAGGTCGCTGCCCATGCTGGCGCCCACCATCAGGTCGGTCGCGCCCGTCAGGTCCACGCCCTGCTGCTCCGGCGCGGCCGGGAACCGCCAGACGTCCCGGCGAGCGGGACCGCGGCCCTGGTAGCGATGCCCGACCGCCGCGATCCAGCGGCCGTCCGGGCTCCACGCGGGGGCCGAGAAGTCGCGGCGCCCGCGGCCCCCGGTGAGCCGCGCGATGGTGCCGGCCTCCACGTCGAGCAGGAACAGGTCCATCTGCCAGTCCAGGTCGTGGTCGCGATGCCGCCGCGACTCGAACACGATCCGCCGGCCGTCCGGGCTCCAGTCGAACGCCCCGTCGTCGTACGCCCCGGATGTCAACCGGCGGGCATCGCCCGACGTGGCGTCGACCAGCCACAGGTGCGCGAAGCGATCGTGGGTGAAGCCCGCGCCGTTGTACTGGTACTGCAGCCGGTCGATGAAGCGGTAATCCGACTCCGGGGGCTCACCGGGCTCGCGCCGGCGCCGCGTGACTGCCGTCGTCGTCTCCGAGGTGCTCAGCACGCACAGCCGCGACCCGTCCGGGCTCCATGCCAGGTCCCGCACCCCGTGCGGCAGCCGCGTGAGCTCGGCCGCCTCGCCGCCCGCCACGGGCAGGATCCACACCTGCGTCGCGGAGTCCTCGAGGTCGTCCTCGCCCGCCCCCGGCAGGTCGCTGTGGCGGCGCCCGAAGGCGACACGGCCGGGCCGGGATCCACCGCCGCCGGCCTCCAGGACCGCCTCGCGATCCGACAGGAAGGCCAGCCGGCTGCCGTCGGGGCTCCACCGCGGGTGCGTGTCATGGCGGGATCCCAGCGTGACCTGGCGGGCCGCCGCAGAGCCGTCGGCCGGCGCGAGCCACACGGCCTCGCGGTAATCGTCCTTGCCCGGGCCGGCGGCCTTGACCGTGAAGGCAACCCATCGTCCGTCCGGCGACAGTCGGACGTCGGTCGGCACGCGGAGGTCGTGGAGATCGGAGGGCAGCGGCAGTCGGGGCATGAGACCTTCCCATGAAGCGAGGGGCCGGTCGGCGACCGGGGGCGCGGGGAGCGTTCGTGCGAGTGTATCGCCGACGGGAGGAGCTGACCGCCCACGGGGCTCGACGGCGGCACTGCGGCGGCACCGCGGCACTACGGCGGCGCTACGGCGGCGCTACGGCGGCACCACGGCGGCACGGTTGCCCGGGCGCGCGCGAACTCCATCGGCGCGACACACGGGCGCGACTACAATCCCGCCATGCCCTCCAGCTACACGTCGGGCGACGAGTACCTCGCTCCCTCCCGCATCCATGTCGATCGCGAGGCCGGGCGCCTCGAGATCGACTGGGCCGACGGCCACCACACCGTCTACGACACCGTGACCCTGCGCTGGCTGTGCCCGTGCGCCTACTGCCGCGGCGAGGCCGGCATGCCGGGCTGGCTCGACTCGTCGCCGACGCTGACGCCCGACCAGACCCGCCTGGTGGACGTGCAACTGGTGGGCACGTACGCCCTCGCACCGACGTGGGCGGACGGCCACCACACCGGGTACTACACCTTCGAGCAGCTCCGGGCGAACTGCCCCTGCCCTGAGGACGAGGCGCGCCGAGCCGCGCGCACAGCTGTCGAACGCTGAGGAGGCGAATGCCATGATCATCAGCACCACCAACTTCGTCGCCGGTTACCGCGTGGCGGAGACCAAGGGCCAGTGCTTCGGCGTGGTGGTCCGCAGCCGCGGCCTCGCGGGCAACGTCGCCGCCGGGCTCCGGTCGATCGTGGGGGGCGAGATCAAGGAGTACACGGAGCTCCTGGAGGATGCCCGCAAGCATGCGATCGACCGCATGGTGGCCAACGCGACCGCGATGGGCGCGAACGCCATCCTGACCATGCGCTTCGACAGCTCCGAGATGGGCCAGACCATGACCGAGATCGTCGCCTACGGCACGGCCGTGGTCATCGAGCCGGGCCAGTCCGGGTACGAGCAGGCGCGCTGAGCGCGGCCGGATCGACGGGACGAGCCATGGGCAGCACCGATCTCTCGCAGCTGCTGCGCGGCGTGCTGGGGATCGCGGGCGGGCTCGGGTTCCTGCTCGGACTCGCGGTCATCGTGGCCGGCGAGCCGGTGGGCGGTTCATGGCTCCTGATCCCCAGCGCGACCCTGATCCTGATCGCGCTGTACGAGCAGACGCGGTACCGGGCACACCCCGAGGAGGGGGCGGCCGGCGGGTCCGGTCCGCCGCCGGGCCCGCCATGGAGCGTGCGCCCGCCGGGCGGACCCCCGCCGGGTCCCGGGACCGGGCGCTACGAGCGGACCGACGAGGTGTTCGAGGACCCGACCACCGGCAGGCGCCTCCGGGTCTGGTTCGATCCCGCGACCGGCGACCGGCGCTACCTGCCGGAACCCTGAGCGCGCCATGACCGCGGTCCGTCCCCAGGGCGGTCAGGCGACCGGCACGCAGCGAGCTGGCCGGCGGGAACGGCACGCGCCCGCGATGCCGTACACCAACCGCGAGCTGAGCTGGCTCGACTTCAATGCGCGGGTCCTGCACGAGGCGATCGACGAGCGCAGCCCGCTCCTCGAGCGGGCGAGGTTTCTCGCGATCTTCTCGAGCAACCTCGACGAGTTCTTCCAGGTGCGCGTGGCCGGGGTCAAGCAGCAGATGGCCGCGGGAGGGGCGCAGCGCACGCCCGACGGGCTGAGCCCGGCCGAGACCCTGCACGCGATCCGCGCCAGGGTCCTGCCGCTCGTCGCCGACCAGTCCGACGCGTGGGCACGGGTGCGGCACGAGCTGGTCGGGCACTCGATCCGGATCGTGGGCTGGTCGGAACGGCCGGAGCGCCACCTGGAGCTCCGGCAGCGGTTCATCGACGAGATCTTCCCGGTGCTGACGCCGCTGGCGGTCGACCCGGGCCACCCGTTCCCCTACATCAGCAACCTGTCGCTCTCGCTGGCGGTGACCGTCCGCAACCCGGAGACCGGCGAGCGCGGGTTCGCGAGGATCAAGGTGCCGCCCGTGCTCCCCCGGCTGGTGGAGGTGGGGGTGCGCACCTACATGCTGCTCGAGCAGGTCATCGCCGAGAACCTCGACATCCTGTTTCCGGGCATGGAGATCCTCGAGCACCACCTGTTCCGCGTGACGCGCAACGCCGACCTTGCGATCGAGGAGGACGAGGCCGACGATCTGCTGCTCGCCATCCAGGAGGAGCTTCGCCGGCGGCGCTTCGGCGAGGTGGTGCGCCTGGAGGTGGAGCGCTCGATGCCGGCGGAGACCAGGGCAATCCTGGAACGCGGCCTGCAGTGCTCTCCGGAGGATGTCTACGAGGTCGCCGGCACGCTCGATCTCACGGCCCTCTTCGAGATCGCGGACCTCGACATCCCCAGCCTCCAGCTGCCCGCGTGGACCCCGGTGACGCCGCCCCGCCTGGCGCCGGCCGCCCCCGACGAGCCGGTCGACGTGTTCGCCGCGATCCGCGAGGGCGACATCCTCGTCCACCACCCGTACGAGTCGTTCGCGCGAACCGTGCAGCGTTTCGTGGAGCAGGCCGCCGACGACCCCGACGTGCTCGCGATCAAGCAGACGCTCTACCGGACCAGCGGCGACTCCCCCATCGTGCAGGCGCTGATCCGGGCCGCCGAGCGGGGCAAGCAGGTGGTGGTTCTCGTCGAGCTCAAGGCACGCTTCGACGAGGAGGCCAACATCGGCTGGGCCCGGGCCCTGGAGCAGGCGGGTGCCCACGTGGTGTACGGGCTGGTGGGCCTCAAGACGCACTCCAAGACCATGCTGATCGTGCGCCGCGAGGGGCGCGGCCTCCGCCGCTACGTCCACATCGGGACCGGGAACTACAACACCAAGACCGCCCGCATCTACGTCGACCTGGGGCTGCTGAGCTGCCGCTCGGAGCTGGGGGCCGACGTGACCGACCTGTTCAACTACCTGACCGGCCTCTCCCGCCAGCGCTCGTTCCGCCGGCTGCTGGTGGCGCCGTTCGGGCTGCGCGAGGGGATCGTCGCCCGGATCGACCGGGAGATCGAGCGCCAGGCGAGCGGCGTCGGAGGACGGATCGTGATGAAGCTGAACGCGATCGTCGACCCGGCGGTGATCCGGGCGCTCTACCGGGCAAGCCAGGCCGGCGTGCAGGTCGACCTGCTGGTGCGGGGAATCTGCTCCCTCCGGCCC
>JAJYEB010000085.1 GCA_021790375.1 Chloroflexota bacterium
GGTGACCAGGACGATCGCCCGCGCTCGCCCGACGAGGTCGCGGATCCGCTGCTGGCTCCGGGCGCGGAACTCCTCGTCGCCCGTGCCGAGCACCTCGTCGAGCAGCAGGATGTCCGGAGCGATGGCGGTCGCGATCGAGAAGCCGAGACGCGCCCGCATCCCGGAGGAGTAGGTCCGCACCGGCGCGTCGATGAACGGACCGATGTCCGCGAACTCGATGATCGAGGGGGTCAGCTCGCGCATGACGCGGTGGCGGATTCCCATGAAGGCACCGATCAGCGCGATGTTCTCCCGCCCCGAGACCTCCATCTCGAACCCGGCCCCCAGCGTCAGCAGCGACGAGACCCGCCCGGTCACCCGGATCGAGCCCTCATCCGGGGCCAGGATCCCCGCGAGCGCCAGCAGCAGCGTGCTCTTGCCCGCGCCGTTGGGGCCGAGCACGCCGAGCGATTCCCCGTGGGCGATCCTGAAGTCGACGTGGCGGAGCGCCCAGAAGAAGCGGTCGTCGCGTTGCCGGCGGCCGACCCATTCGGCAAGGGATCCCTTGATCGTGGTGCGCCGCGTCAGGTGCAGGTTGTACCGGACCCCGAGGTCGCGGACGTCGATGGCGTAGCCGGTGCCGGGCATCAGAGGATCTTCGCGAAGCCGGTCTCGATCCGCTTGAAGACCCAGATCGAGAACCCGAGGAGGACGACCGAGACGGTGAGCACGACGCCAAGCCCGATCCAGTCGGGGGACGTGCCGTAGTACGCCACGTTGCGGTAGGAGGTCAGCATGTAGGTGAACGGGTTGAGGCCGAGGACGTACCCGAAGACGCTTCCCTTCAGCGCGCTGGCCGCGTAGATCGCCGGCGACATGTAGAACCACACGCGGGTGACGTGGCGCAGCAGGTTCTGCACGTCCCGGTAGAAGGCGTTGACGCCGGAGAAGAAGATCGCCAGCGCCAGGGTGAAGACGTACTGAACGGCGGCGATGACTGGGAGCGTGAGCAGCCAGGGGCTGAGGCGGCCGGGGTACACGAGGTAGAGCACGGCCAGCGACAGCAGCCCGAAGCCGAAGGTGATCGTCCCCGCGAGGGTCGACGCGGCCGGCAGCACGAGCTTCGGGAACTGGATCTGGCGGATCAGGTTGCCGCGCGCCGTCACCGACGTGGTGGCATCCAGCAGCGACGTCTGGAACCACTGCCAGGGCAGGATCGCCGCGAACAGGAAGAGCGGCGCGTCGGCGATGCTGCGCTGGAAGACCACGGTGACCAGGATCGAGTAGATGGCCATCGAGAAGAAGGGATCGATGAGCCACCACAGCTGCCCGATGACGGTATCCGCGTGGGTGCGCTTCAGGTCGGTCCCCACCAGGTACTGCAGCAGGCGCCCCCGTGTCCGCAGATCCTGGAGTCCCCGGATCACCAGTCGGACGCCGTCGAGGCGCATGAACAGCTCGCGGAAGCCGGGGGGCCGTTGGGCCGCGGCGGGTCGGGCGTCGGGAGCCACCCGGGCGGGAGTCGTCATTGGCAGGCGGAACGGTAGCATGGGCTGCCCGGGCACGTCGCCCCGACCCGGACACGTCGTCCCGAACGAGGGCGCACGCCTGCCCTGCGCGGCCGCGTCGTCGCGTCCCGGGCGGCACCGGACCCGACGGCACGGGGCGGAGGCTCCGGCATCGGAGTACTGTGTCGCACTGGTCCCCAGGAAGGAGCGTAGCTGCGCGACATGGCTTCACAGCGACCACCGGACGACACCCGCTTCGAGGGCATCGGCGACTGGCTGGTGAGCCGCGGCCAGGATGCCCTCGCCCGTGGCGCAGGGAAGCGCCCGCGGAGGGCGGGTCCCGGTCGCACCGGACGCCGCCGCCTGGTGCGGGCCGCGGTGGCCGCGGTCGTCGCGCTCGCGCTCGTCTGGCTGGTCCTCAACTTCCTGTCCGGGCCGGTGGCCGCCTACCTGTGGTTCCAGAGCGTGGGGTTCGGCACCGCCTGGACCGACCAGTTCGGGTACACCGTCGCGCTGTTCGGGGGCGGCCTGACCGGCGGCGCGATCGTCGTGCTGGCGAACGTGGCCCTCGCCTGGCGCCTCGGCCTCGAACCGACCGACGCCGAGGTGACCGAGCACGGCCGGGCCCGACCCGGGACCGCGCGGGGCGAGGCATGGCTCGTCGCGGCGGCGAACCTCCCGCGCAGGACCGTCCGCCGGTTGCTGGTCCTGGCGGCCCTCCTGCTCGGCCTGGTCCTCGGCTTCTACCTGTCGGGGTCGTGGCAGACCGTGGCGCTGTGGCTGCACCGCGTGCCGTACGCGCCGTCGGGGCCCGCGGTCGTCGACCCGGTCTTCGGCCTGGACCTGGGCTGGTGGCTGTTCACCCTGCCGCTGCTGCACCTGGCGGCCTGGGCGGCGGGCGCGGTGCTGCTGGCGAGCCTGCTCCTGGCCGGTGCCGCGTACGGCGTGGCGGCGGTGCGGGGAGCGGACGCGACGCGCCGGGGCCCGCTGCTCCACCTCGCGCTGCTGGGCGGGCTGCTGCTGGCCGATGTCGCGGCGATGCAGTGGCTGGGCCGGTACGACCTCTCGTACGCGCAGAACGGCTTCGTGACGGGCGTCGGGGCCACGGATGCCGCGGTTCGCCTGCCGCTGGCCGCGGTGACGGCGGCGGTGACGGCGGTCGGCGGGGTGGCCATGGTGCTGCTCGCACTGGTGCACGACGGGCGGCTCGCGCGGCGCGCGGCGATCCTGGGCGGAGCCCTGTACCTGGTGCTCCTCGCGGCGGGAGCCGTGCTCCCCACCGCCTACCAGAAGCTCGTCGTGCAGCCCGGCCAGAACCTGGCCGAGGCGCCGTACATCGCGAACAACATCGACATGACCCGGCGCGCCTTCGCGCTCGATACGTGGAGCGTCACGTCCGACACGGGCCGCTCGAACCTGACCGCCGCCGACGTCAGCAACGATCAGGCCACCTTCGACAACGCGCGCCTCTGGGACGCCCGCCCCCTGGCGGCCACGCTCGACCAGCTCCAGACCGTGCGCCAGTACTACACGTTCACCTCGGTGAACATCGACCGGTACACCATCAACGGCCAGCCCACCGAGGTCATGCTCTCGGCCCGTGAGATGGCCCTGAACAAGGGCCCGTCCAACCCCTCGTGGATCGCCTCCCACGTCCTCTACACGCACGGATACGGCCTGGCCATGGTGCCCGTGAACGCGGTCGACGCGAACGGCCTGCCCCACCTGATCATCCAGAACCTGCCGGTCACCGAGTCGCCCGGAGCGCCGCTCGTCACGCAGCCGCGGATCTACTACGGGCAGCGTCCGTCGAGCTGGGTCCTGGTGGACGCGAAGAGCGCCGAGTTCGACTACCCGTCCAGCACCGGGAACGGGAGCGACGTCGACACGCGCTACACGGGGAGCGCCGGACTGGCGGTGGGCTCGCCCGCCGAGCGCCTCTTCTGGGCGTGGAGCCTGGGCGACCTCAACCTCGCGATCAGCGACCAGGTGACCCCGCAGACGAGGCTGCTGCTGCACCGCAGCCTGGCGGATCGCCTGGGCACGCTCGCCCCCTTCCTCGCCCTCGACGGCGATCCCTACATGGTGGTCGCACCGAACGGGCACCTCGTCTACGTCCAGGACGCCTACACCATCACGGGTGCCGTGCCGGACGCGAGCTCGTACACGGACACCACGCTCGGCGCGACGTACGACTACATCCGCAACAGCGTGAAGGTCACCGTCGACGCCTACGACGGCACGATCCACCTGTACGTGGCCGACCCCTCCGATCCGCTGATCCGGGCCTGGCAGGGCGTCTTCCCGACCATGTTCGAGCCGCTCTCCGCGATGCCGGCGGGGCTCCAGGCGCACCTGCGCACGCCGGAGTCGATGTTCAACGCCCAGACGCAGATGTACGCCGCCTACCACGTCACCGACGTGGCCAGCTTCTACAAGAGCGACAACCTCTGGACGGTCCCCTCGGTGACCGTGGGCACCACCCAGGTCCTCCCGCCGCAGGCGTACTACGTGGAGATGCGCCTGCCGGATCAACGCACGCCGGAGTTCGTGCTGGTCCAGCCCATGGTGCCCGCATCGCGTCCCAACATGATCGCCTGGGTGGCGGCCCGCAACGACGGCACGGCGCGCGGACAGGTGGGGGTCTACGAGCTCCCCGCCAACACCAGCATCCAGGGACCCACGCAGGTCCAGTCCCGCATCGAGCAGGACTCGGTGATCAGCTCCCAGATCAGCCTCTGGAACCAGAGCGGCTCCCAGGTGATCCGCGGCAGCATGCTGGTCATCCCCGTCGGTACCTCGTTCGTCTATCTCGAGCCGATCTACCTGCAGTCCACCAGCTCGGCGTTCCCGCAGCTGACCAAGGTGGTGGTCGCCTCGTCGCAGACGATCGGGTGGGGCGACACGCTCCAGCAGGCGCTCCAGGAAGTCGTGACCGGCGTCGGGACGGGCAGCCAGACTGCCACCGGCACCGGCGGGACCGGGCAGACCGGCGGGACCAGCCCCTCGGCCAGTCCATCGCCGGGCTCCGGCAACCTGCCCACCGACGCGGCCGGCCTCATCGAGTACATCGACACGCACTTCGCGGCCGCCAAGGCGGACCAGGCCAGCGGCGACTTCGTGGGCTACGGCCAGGAGATGCAGCGGGTCCAGGATGCGCTGGATGCGCTGACCGCGCTGACGGGCAGGGCCTCCGCACCGCCGATTCCCGCCCCGTCGGCCCCGCCCGCTGCCGGCGCATCGGTCACGCCGGCGACCCCGGCACCCTGACCGCCGCCAGGTACACGTCCGCCTGGCTCTCCCAGTTATAGGTCGCCCGCGCGGCCGCGAGCGCGCGGGCGCGGTACGCGGAGCGCTCCGCTTCCGGCGCATCCAGGACGGCGAGGATCGCCCGGGCGACGTCGGCCGGATCGCCCGGATCGCACAGCGCACCGGCGCCCGTCTCGCGCACGATGGCCGCCATCCCCGGCAGGTTGCTGGCGACGACGGGGACGCCGGCCGCCAGCGCCTCGAACAGCTTGTTCGGGGTGGTCAGCCGGTGGTTGAGCGTGTTGCCCTCGATGGGCATCGCGGCCACGTCCGCGGAGGCGACCCATTCGAGCAGCTCGTCCGGCGGGACGCCCGGCACGACGTGCACGCGGTCGGCGTACGGAAGACCGGCTGCCCGGGCCCGGTACGCGTCGAACCGGGGGCCGAACCCCATCACCACCAGGTGCGCGCCGGGAACGCGGCCCATCGCCTCGAACAGCACCTCGATCCCCCGGTGCGGGAACAGGTAGCCGTGGTACAGGGCCACCGGCAGGCCCGGGTCGATGGCGAGCAGCTGGTGGAAACGGCGCGGCCGGGGCGGGCCGCCGGGATCGCCCGGGGCCGGATCCGGTGGGGCGGGCGGGCAGTTCATGACGATCGCCGGCTGGAGGCCGAGCCGGGAGGCGAGCACGTCGGCGTAGGGTCGGCTGACGGTGATCACGGCGTCCGCCGCTCGGGCCCAGTGGCGCTCGCGGCGTGCCAGCAGCCACCGCCATGCCCGTGGCAGCCGTGCGAATCGCCCACTCTCGACGTGGATCTCGAGGGAGTCGTACACCACGCGTCCGCCGTGCCGCGCCCGCAACCGCAGGGCGACCGGCAGCATCACCAGGCCGTCCGCCTGCCAGACTTCGGCGGGGGGCGCCACGCGTTCGACGGCCGCCGCCCAGCGTCCCACCAGCAGCTGGTAGCGCAGCGCCTGGAGAAGCCGCCCGGGGCCATCGACCAGGAGGCGCCGGACGGCCGAACCGGGGCGTGGCGATCCCGCGGTGCCGGGCGGCCGCGGCTCCGCGCTGGCTGCTGGCAGCCGTGGAGCCGGCAGCCAGCGGGGTCCTGCGGGCATGGGCACGCGGAGCACCTCGTACCCCTCCCGGACCTCCCGATCCGCCGCGCCGGGCGTCGCACGGGCCACCCAGGTGACCGTGCAGCCGGCCTCCACGAGGGTCCGCGTCATCCGCAGGGCCCGCGAGTTGTGCTCGGCGGAGTTGGCGAACAGCAGGACGACGCGAAGCCCCTGGAGGGGTCGGCCGCCCATCACCGTCCGCCGTCGCCCACCAGGTCGCGGTAGAGCCCGGTCAGTCGCGCGACCTCGGTCTCCCAGTTGTAGCGCTCGTGGGCCGCCCGCAGACAGCGCCGGTGCAGGTCGGCCAGCTGATCGGGCGGGAGATCCAGGATCGATCGGATCGCGCGCGCCACGTCGGCCGGATCGGCCGGGTCGCAGGTCGCGCCGAGCGGGGCGTCCGGATCGGTCAGCACGATGCGGTGCATCTCCGGGAAGTCGCTCACCACCACCGGGACGCCGGCCGCGAGACTCTCGAACAGCTTGTTGGGCGTCGAGAGGTAGTGGTTCAGCGTCGAGCGCTGGATGGGCATCACCCCGACGTCGGCCGAGGCCACCCAGGGCGGCAGCTCGTGCGGCGGGACGGCGTCGAGCACGTGGAGGCGGCCCCCGTACCGCGGATCCGCGGCGCGCCGGTCCAGGCTCGCGCGCTCGCTGCCGTAGCCCAGGAAGACGGCGTGCACCTGCTCCATGCCCGGTTGCAGGATCGCCTCGGCGAGTTCCTCCATGCCGCGATGCGCGGAGAACCCGCCGTGGTAGAGCGCCACCGGGTGGCCCGCGGGGATCCCGGCCGCGGCCCGCAGCAGGTCGGGGCGTGGCTCCGGCGGCTCCCAGCGGGCGGGACAGTTGCGCACGACCACGACGCGGCGCGGGCGGTAGCGGCGCCCCAGGTCCTCGGCGAGCGACTGGTTGACGGTCACCAGCGCATCGACCCGGTCGACCCACCCGCGCTCCCGGCGCGCCAGGAACCGGCGTAGCCACCCCGGCAGCTTCGCGATCCGGCCCGACTCGACGTAGATCTCGTGGCTGTCGTAGACCAGCGCGGGGCGAGTGCCGGGTGCGGTCCGGCCGTGCCGTGCGGCGGCGGCAACCGCCCCGGGCAGGCCGGAGAGGTCGTGCCCGTGGTATGCGTCCGCCTCGGGAGCCGCGGCGGCGGCCGCGCGCGCCCACCCCACGATCGAGTACTGCCAGCGGGTCAGCCAGTCGAGCGTGTCCCCGCCCGGCCGGGCCCGTCCGCCGCGCGCCGCCCTGAAGGCCAGGTAGAAGGGGGCCCGGACGAGCATCCAGCCGATCCAGGCCAGGGCGACCGGGGTGACCGCCACGGCCTCGGCCCAGCCCTTCGGGCCGCGCTTCGCGTCGTAGGCGTAGCGGAACCGGATCCAGCCGCGTGCCCGCCACGGATACCGGCCCAGCACGTACCAGCGTTTCCAGCCCTGCGGCAGGGGGATCCGGACGATCTCGAACCCGTCGCGGCGCTCGCGCTCCACCGCGGTCGAGGCAACGTCGCGGGGCCGCGCCATGATCGTGACCTGGTGGCCCGCCTCGACCAGGCTCCCCGCCTCGCGCAGCACGCGCGCGTCGGTGGTGCAGTCGTTGAAGACGAACATCACGATGCGGCTCACGCGGGGTCCTCCACCACCGCCGCGTCCGCCGGCGCCGCCGCGTCTGCCGGCACCGCGTTCGCCGGCGTCGCCGGGAGGTCCTCGACGGCGGCGCCCGCCCACGGCTCCGCCGCGCCGCCGGATCCCACGCGGCCCGCAAGC
>JAJYEB010000086.1 GCA_021790375.1 Chloroflexota bacterium
TTCAACGGCCCCTGCATCGGGATGGCCGCCGACGTCGTGGACGCCGAGGGGACGCCTGTGCGGGGAACGGTGGGCGAGCTGGTGCTGCGCGCCCCCTGGCCGGGCATGACGCGCGGCTTCTGGGGCGGCGACCGCGAGCGATACCTCGACGCGTACTGGCGCCGGCTGCCGGGCACGTGGGTGCACGGCGACTGGGCGCTCCTCGACACGGACGGCTACTGGTACCTGCAGGGTCGCTCCGACGACACCCTCAAGGTGGCCGGCAAGCGGGTCGGGCCGGCCGAGGTGGAGACGGCGGCGTGCGCGCACCCGGCGGTGGTGGAGGCGGCGGCGATCGGGGTGCCCGACGAGGTGAAGGGCGAGTCGGTGGTGGTGCTGGTGGTGCTGCGGCCCGGCGCGACGCCCGACGAGGATCTCTCGCGCGAGATCGCGGAGCGGATCGTGCACGACCTGGGCAGGCCGCTCCGCCCGGCGGCGGTGATCGCCGTGCCGGAGCTGCCCCGCACCCGCAGCGGCAAGATCATGCGCCGCGTGGCGCGGGCGGCGTTCCTGGGTCGGGATCCGGGGGACCTCTCGGCGCTGGAGAACGCGGGCGCGGTGGACGCGATCGGCTCGGCCGGCACGTCACGGGGATGAATCCGGGTACGGCGGGGCGCTCGATGCCGTCCGCCGGGACTCGGGCGGAAGCACCGCGCTGACCGTACCGGCGGTTATACTCCTGGTATGAAAGTCGCCGTCTCCGTTCCCGACCCGTTGTTCGCCAGGGTGGAACGACTTGCCCAGCGCTCCCGCCGGTCACGGAGCGAGGTGTACAGCGCCGCGCTGCAGGAGTACGTGGCGCGGCACGGACCCGATGAGGTGACCGAGGCGCTCGATCGGGTCGTGGAGGAGGTTGGTGACCCGGATGCCGAGCATGCATTCGTGGGAAGGTCCGCCCGCCGAGTCCTCGAGATGACCGAGTGGTGATCTCGCAGGGCGAGATCTGGTGGGCGGATCTCGCCGAGCCGGCCGGGTCCGAGCCGGGCTTTCGACGACCGGTGGTGGTCGTCCAGGGGGACGCCTTCAACCGGAGCGCCATCCGTACCGTCGTCTGCGTGCCGCTGACGGGCAACCTGAGGTGGGCGGGCGCCCCCGGCAACGTCCTGCTGCCGGCCCCCGTGACACATCTGCCCCGGGATTCCGTTGCCAACGCGTCACAGATTGTGACGCTCGACCGGGCCGTGCTGACCGAGCGCGTCAGCCGACTGCCACAGGCGAAGCTGCAGCTCGTGCTGGCTGGCATCGACATCGTGCTCGGGCGACCGTGACCGCCCCGGGCCGAGTGTCACGGCCGGGCGCGGCCGCCTGACTTCCCGGCTCCGCTGCGGTTCGCCCTCGATGCCGGAGCCCCGCGCCCGAAGCCCTGCACCTCTGCCCCGTCACGACGACCGCACACGCAGGCGGGGCCGGGTGGCAGGCGGCTGTGTGGCAGACGGGTGGCAGACGGGTGCTCAGTGGATGTGCGGCGCCTGCTCCAGGACCTCGTGCTCGCGCAGGAACCGGACCCGGAACCCCTGAAGGTCCCCGACGGCGTAGGGCAGCAGCCGCAGGCCGATGGTCGTGTTCATGAGCGGGATGCCCAGCATCTCGCCCAGGATCAGCACGTCGAAGGCGTCACGGTGCCGCTGCGCCTCGACCATCGTCTCGTGATAGGAGTCGTAGAGCGCGAGGCCCCACAGGATGTCCCTTGCGGCGCCGATTGCCCGGCGCAGCCGGTCACGCGGCGCACGAGGGCGGCCGTCAGGGGCCGGGGATGCCGGGCGGAGCGATGCACCTCGTCCCGGCCCGCTCACGCCGCCGCTCCTCGGTCCCGAGCTTCCAGCGCCGATGCCACGGCCCGCCGGATCCCGGGCACGTCGTCCAGCGACGCATCCAGCCGCCGACCCTCGAGGAAGACGCCCACGCCCGAAGACGGCAGCCGGTGCCGGAGGGACAGCCAGAGCCCCCTGGGCGATGCGGTGCCCGTGGCCACGACCGCCACGCGTCCCCCGAACTCGGCCACGACCGTCGCGAAGAGTGCGCCGGCCGCCTCGTGCACCGCCAGCACGTCCGGCGGGTAGTCGCGGAGCTGGTCCCGGTCGGCCGACGCGCCCGCCCCCGCCAGCTCGCCGGTCATGCACCGGCTGGCGCAGACGCTGAAGAGCTCGGGGAAGAGCCCGACGAGCTCGAGCCGGAGCGGGCGATGGCTCCCGTCACGCGGGCCTGCGCGCCCGCCCATCAGTGGCACCCCAGGTGCTCGATGACCGGGACGAGCGCGTCGATCTCGGCCGCGTCACACGCGCCAACGAGCTCCACCGCCAGGACCCGGCCCGTGTGCTGGCAGGGGATCCAGGCACGGGCCCAGTGCACCATGCGCCGGGGCAGCAGGCCCCGGGTCCCCGACCCCCTCCACATCCGTGCCTCGTGCCCGTTCAGCTCCACGATCCCGGCATCCGCGGGGATCGACGACGGCGGCGCCGGGCGCCTCCCACCGCTCGACCACGGCTCGATCCGGAGGTGGAGCTCCACGTGCAGGAGCGGCTCGGCGCGCCGCAGGATGTAGTCGGCCGTGCCTGCCGTCACCCAGCCGCTGCCGCCCCAGTCGCGGCTCCGATCGACCTCCGGCGGCGACACGCCGGGCATGAGCCGCCAGGGCTCGGGCAGCTCGAGGTTCCCGAAGTTGGTCGGCCCCATCAGCAGGTTGGTCGCGCCCAGGACGAGCCGGGTGGTGGGTGGGGACGCCGCGCCTCCGGGCCCGGCACCGTCCGGTGGCAGTCCCTCGCCGGCGACGGTCACCATCACGCACCGGCACCCGCGATCGCCCGCCAGGAATCCGGGACGAAGCGGAGCAGGTCGTCCGTCACCCGTGACATCGACGCGACCGAGTTCACCTCGTCCGGGTACTGCGGGATGAAGGCACGCACGTGCGGGCCCAGGTCACCCCGGATCTGCTCCAGGTAGCCGAGCTGCTCCTGGTAGCGGTTGCGGACGTAGTCCGCGGCATGGACGCCCCCCGCACCATCCTCCGCTGCGCCGCCCGTGACGCCCGTCGCCTGCGCCATGCCCCCGGCGCCCAGCAGCCCGGGCTGGAGCACCTGGTTCACGATCACCCCGCCCATCGGGATGTCGTATGCCTGCACCATCGTGATGAAGCGCTTCACCACGCTGATGGGCAGGCTCAGGGGGAGCGTCACGAAGAAGAACGCGGTCTTCGCGGGATCCGTGAGCAACACCTTCACCTGCGTGAAGCGCTCGTTCATGTCGAGCAGGTCCGCCATCAGCGGATCGCGGGCCACCTCCTCCATCACCCGCTCCTTGCGGAACGAGAGCTGGACGCGCATGCCCAGCGCCTCCTTGCGCGAGTCGATCATGCGGGCCAGCCAGAGGCCGTAGATCTTGGAGAGCCCGATGAGGCGGACGGCGTTGGCCACAGCGGCCGTGTCGAACACGATCCGCTCGTATTCGCGGCCCTCCCTGAGCATGATCTCCATCATCTTGTCGAACATCGCGGATTCCTCGAAGGCCGGGTTGGTCACCGCGATCTCGACGAACGGCTTCGCGTCGACCGGGATGTCCGCCCACTTGAGGAACTCCCGCACGCGCGACCCGATGTTGTCCCGGTAGCGGGCGACGATCTCGTCGGCCTCGACCTCGATGGCGTCGAGGTTGGGCACGCCCTCGACGGGTTCGATCCCTCCGGACGCCAGCCGCTTCTGTCCGAAGAGGCTGGCCAGCGAGTGGACCGGGTTCAGCGAGGCGAGGAGCGTGTGCCGCCCCTCCCGCGCCGTGAGCGAGGCGATGGAGGCCGCCGCCACCGTCTTGCCGACGCCGCCCTTGCCACCGGTGAAGATGAACCGCAGGTCCGGGTGCGTGGCGAAGAACGACGCCAGGTCGGTCGCCACGGCAGGCCGGTCGGCCCCATCCGCCGGCACGCGGTCCATCGGCGCGTCCACGGGCCGGTCCGCCGGCCACCCCCCGGTCATCGGGCCGCCCCCGGCGCCACGTCGAAGATCCGTCGCACCGGGTCGGGCGGATCCATGAGCACCCGCGAGGCCGCCTCGATCATCTCCATGCCCTTGGGCTCCCGCGGGAACATCGGCATCGCCGCCACCACCTTGTCGCCGAACTGCCGGCGGATCTCGGCCAGGTTCCCCTGCTGCATCCCGATCCGGTTGCGCAGGAACTCGGGGAGGTCCGCGTCGCCCAGCAGGTCGGCAGGGTAGACCTGGTTCACGATCAGGCCGCTCATCTCGATGTGCAGGTCGGCGAACATCCGGAGCGCCCGTCCCGTGTCCAGGATCGCCATCTGCTCGGGGATCAGCACCATGAAGAACGCCGTCCGGCGCCGGTCCGTGATGAGATCGGTGAACGTGGTGACCTGGCGCTTGATGTCCAGCAGCTCGTGCAGGACGGCATCCTCGGTGCGCTCCTTGCCGCCGCCCTTGAGTGTGGCCGCGACCGCCTCGTACTCCGCCACCTTCTCGCGCGCCTCGGTGATCTTCTCGACCCACTTCGAGAGGATGTCGGCCATGGCGACCATGCGGACGCCGTGCCCGAAGGGCGGCATGTCGAAGATGTAGAGCTCGTACTCGTGCGCGGCGACCAGCTCCGCCATGGCGTCGTACGTCGCGGACTCGTACATGGCCGGCTCGGCGGAGGTCGACTCGATGTACTCGTCGATCTCCTCCGGCACGCGGTCCAGCCCGTACATGTCGCGGATCTTGGCGCGGACCTGCTCCTGGTAGTCGTGCACGCGCCGGTCGGCGTCGATCTCCACCACGTGGAGGTTGGGGCGCAGCTCCACCACGCCCTTGCCGAAGATGTCCTCCTCGAAGATGTCGGACAAGGAGGCCTGCGGGTCGGTGGAGAAGCACAGCGTCTTCTTTCCCTCGACCTGGCTGGCGTGCCAGGCGAGGGCCGCCGACGAGGTCGTCTTGCCCAGCCCCCCCTTGCCCGCGAAGATCACGATCTCCGGGCTCGAACCCCGGGACCGGAAGTACTGGCTCAGGCCCTCCATGGGATCAGTACAGGGCGTCGGTGAAGTCGCGCTCGCGGAACACCCGCTGCTTCCACGATTTCACGTTGGGCACCGCGTAGGGGAGCAGCCGCAGCGAGTAGTAGGGCGGCAGCACGGGGATGCCGAGCATGTCCCCGAGCGTGATGAACATGAAGAGGTGCTCCATGTACATCCGCGTGCGAAGCGCCGCCGTGACGTTGCCGTGGGACGCCATGCCGTACATGACGCCCTTCAGCATCCCGCCGAACCCGAGCTTCTTGCGTTCCTCGTCTGGCACCAGGCCCTCCCGGGGAGGGTCCCCGGACGGCCCCCCGCCGCCCGGCCCCTCCGGCTGTTCACCGTCATCGGGCGATTCGGGGCGAACCGGCAGGCGCCGGCCCGCCCCGCTCGACGTCACTTGCGGCCGGCACCTCCCGCCGCGGTGGACGGACGCGGCTGAGCCGCCTGTGGCCGTTCGCCGCGCATCATGCGGAAGTAGGCGCCGTAGCTCGACCAGGTCATGCGCAGACCGAAGTAGAGCAGCAGCAGCCCGAACACCACGAAGATGCCGTTGAAGGCCAGGGCCACGTTGTGCCATCCCGGCTGGGCGAAGGTGGTCCCCACCTGCGTGAGCGGCTTGTTCGTGGCCACGGCGTTGACGAACACGATGATCTCCCAGACCAGCGCCGCGAGCGTGGTCACGATCATGAACGTGGCCGGGATGATGCTCGGCCGCGTGTCCTTCCGGACCTTCGCGAGGTGGATGCTGACGATCATCAGCGCAAGCCCGGCCAGCAGCTGATTGGAGGCTCCGAAGTAGAGCCAGAGGTTCCACCAGCTGCCGTTGATCGCGAAGGCGACCGGGATGACGAGGCCCACGATCGTCGCCACGTGCTTGTTGCCCAGGACTGCGAACTGGCCGTCACCGGCGAGTTCAGCCGACACCAGCCGCCAGAAGCGCGTGACGAGCGCCTGCACCGTCAGCGCGTAGACGACCAGCACCAGGCCGAAGAACGTGGCGAGGATGGCCTTCCCCAGGAAACCGAGCCACGGGTTGGCGAGGACGCCCGCGCCGTTGACCCAGGCCCCGACCGAGCTCAGGCCCGTGGCCTTGGAGGAGAGCACCATGTAGGCCGCGAGGGAGGCCAGCGCGAGCAGCCCCTCGGTCAGCATCGCGCCGGCGCCGACCGGTCGGGCGTCGGTCTCGATGTCCACCTGCTTCGAGGTTGAGCTGCTGCTGACCAGGGAGTGCCACCCGCTGATCGCGCCGCAGGCGATCGCGACGAACAGGATCGGCCACAGCGGCCCCGGGTTCAGGCCGGGGTAGAACGTCTTGAACGCGGACTGCTGCAGGTGGATCCCGGTGAACGGCGTGATCAGCGAGCTCACCAGGATCACCACGATCGCCGCGAACGCCGGGAAGAAGGCGACGTAGTTGATCGGCTGGATGAACGTCGGCAGCGGCAGGACCGAGCCGAGGTACAGGATCACCGCCGTCACGATGGCCCAGAAGAGGATCGTGTTGCCACCCATGAAGTTGGCGACGACGTGGAAGATCCCGACGTCGGTCGATATCCAGATGGACAGCGCGACGCCGATCAGCGCCAGCAGGGTGACCAGGCCGACGTTCCAGCGGAGCCGGTACAGGAGCCGGCCCGCGATCACCCCGGTGATGAGCACCCCCATGGTCGCCCAGAACACGCCGGGGAAGATGTTGAAGAACGTCGCGATGAAGAAGATGAACGTCGCCGAGATGATCAGCAGGTACAGGATGATGAACCAGAGGAGGGTGGTCCGGCCGCGGGCACCCATGAAGTCATAGGTGATGGGGCCGAACGAGCGTCCCTCGTTCCGCAGGCTCACCATGATCGAGCTGTAGTCCTGGAGCCAGCCGATGAAGAAGTTGCCGATGATGATCCAGGCGAGCGCCGGCAGCCATCCGTACTGGATGGCGATGAAGGGTCCGAGGATCGGCCCCAGCGCCGCCACCGACTTGAACTGGTAGCCCCAGAGCACGTACTTGCTGACGGGGAAGTACTCCACCCCGTCCATCAGCATGTGTGCCGGGGTGGTCCTTCCGGCATCCGGGGCCCACACCGCCCTGTCGTACCAGCGCGAGTACCAGAGGTACGCCGCGCCGTACGCGATCAGGGCAAGGACCACGAAGAGTGCGGGCGTGTCCAAGCGTGACTCCCTTCCAAGGCCCCGGAACAAGCCGGCGGGCTGGGCAGCCCTCCGGCGGGACGCCGTCGTCTCCCACCGCTGGCTCCGAGGGTCACGAGGTCGTGGACACCAGCCGCAGCGGGACCCGCGAGGCCCCGAGCGACGAGCTGGTCACTGAACGACGGAGATGATCGTGCCGCCACACCTCCTCGCCCGGAAGCCGGCCCTGGAACGCCCGTGCGGCCCGTTCCGCCGCACGGCCGGCGGCTCCACCTGAGCTACTGTTAGCGTGCCGGCAGGCAAGAGCAATAACAGGCGCATTACAAACACGGAGGGGGCGGTCACGAGTGGATAGCGCCACGCTGGTCGTCGTCATCCTGGCGGTACTGCTGGTCGGCGGGTACGCGGTCGGCGG
>JAJYEB010000087.1 GCA_021790375.1 Chloroflexota bacterium
GGTGGCGGTCGAACCCGTGGAGGTTACCCTCAGCGTTCTCCAGTTCGCCCCCGTGGCGTCCGTCGGTGTCCGCCGAGGTCCTGATCCACGCACGAACAGCCCGTCCGTGCGGCCGCCTGGGCCGGGCCCGTCCGCCCCACTCCAATCCGACCCCGCATTCGTGCGGTGCCCCGTCCGCTCCCGGACCGGTCCGCAAGGAGGCCCTTTCGGACAACCAACGACACCAGCAACGCAGGAAGGAAGTTGTCGATGGCCGCGCGCTGCGGTTCGCCTCGGCTCGCCACGCGCTCCGAGCGAGGCGACCGATCGCTGGCGCGAGTTGCCAGCGATCAGGCTCCACTGCGAGTGAGGTCGGGAACAGGTCGCCCGTTGTCAAGGGCCGGACGGCCTGCGCCGTGCACGAAGCGGTGATGGCTGACACCGAAACGTGGCTGTGAGCTTGACATCGACCGGAGGTGCTGCCAAGGTTCGGCCCCTCCATGGTCGCACTACCTCGCCGAAAACGGCACCACGACCGCCCGGGGATGCCGGCGACTCCGAGCATGCGGGCGCTCCCTCCCGAGGCGGAGCCGCGGCTGGTCCAGGCCCCGTCGCGCCGCGGGCAGATCGGGGCCGGCGCACCCGGTGTCGATCGGCGCGATCCATCGATGAGGCCCGGCTCGCCTCGGTCGGCGGGGGCAATGAGGATGGCTCGCGGGGTGGCGCGAGCCCAGGCGCAGGCGAGCCCCGGGCGGAACGCGCACGCACCTGGCCACGCCGAGGGCTGAGCGGGTGCGAGGCACGCCCCTCAGCCCGGACGAAGCGACCCGACGGGACCAGATCCGGCGGGTCCTCGGCCTGCTCGGCGCCGCGGCGGTCATGTTCGGCCTGATGGAGCTCGCCGCGGGTCTCGGGCTGGGCAGCCTGAGAGCGGCCATCGTGGGCGCGATCTGGGTGGGGTTCGGCGCCGGCCTCGGGCTGGTCCGGGTCCGCATCCTCGGCCGGACGTCCGTTCCCGCCGTCGTCGGTACCGTGGCCCTGGCCATGATGATCAGCATTGCCGTTGGAACGCTGCTCCAGCCCTCCGCCGCCTCCGCGGCGGCGACGGCGCTCCTCATCCCGATCGCGCTCGCGCTGCCCCACCTCGAGACCCGCTCGCTCCGTGGGCTCATGCTGCTCGCCTGGGCGGCGACCGCCGGCGTCGACGCGGCGAGGTTCCTTCCCGCCGACCCGGTCCTCCCCCGGGGTCTCCTCGAACTCTTGAGTCTCTGGGGTCTTGTCCTCGCCACCGGGCTCGTGCTCTACCTGCTCTACCAGTCGAGCGAGCGGCTCAAGGCGTCGAGTCGCGAGTTCGGCCGGCTCTTCCAGTTGTCGTCCGATCTCGCCGCGACGACCGACCCGGGAGTCCTGGGTGGGCTCGTTGCCCGGCATCTCGCGGAAGCGATCGGCTTCGACGACTGCGTCATCTACGCCTTCGCGCTGGAGACCGGCCGGCTCACCCCGTTCGGCTCGCATCCCGCCGGCCGGGCCCTGGAGACCGAACCGACGTCGCTTGAGACGCGGCCGGCGCTGGGGCGCGTCCTGCGTGATCGCGTGCGGGTCGTCATCGATGCCGCCGACGCGCAGACCGACCCGACCGAACGGTCCCGTCTGCGCGCGCTCGGTCGCGACCTCACGCTCCTGCTGCCGCTGGTCGCCCGATCGGAGCCGGTGGGGGTCGCGGAGTTGACCATCTCGGGTCACCACGCCGTCGACGAGCGTCGTCTCGCGCTCGCGCGGACGCTCGCCTTCGAGGCGGCCATGGCGATCGAGAACGGGCGCCTCTATCAGCAGCTCCGTCATCTGGCCCTGCATGATCCGCTCACCGGCCTCGCCAACCGCAGCCTCTTCTTCGATCGGGCCGAGCACGCCCTCCGCCGCCTCGCCCGGCATGAGGGCGCGCTGGTGGCGGTCCTCTTCATCGATCTCGACGATTTCAAGGCGGTGAACGACACGCTCGGCCACGCCCGGGGTGACCGACTGCTGGCCCTCGTCGGGGGGCGGCTCCGCTCAGTGCTCCGGCCGGCGGACACGGTGGCCCGCCTCGGCGGCGACGAGTTCGTGCTGCTGCTCGAAGACCTGGCCTCGGACGAGGAGGCACTCGTCGTGGCGCGGCGCACGATCGACGCCCTGGCCGCCCCGTACGACCTCGCCGGTCAGTCGGTCCGGATCTCGGCGTCGATCGGGGTGGCGCAGCGCATCGCGGACGGCGCGACGGCCGCCGGGCTCGTGCGGGAGGCCGATCTGGCGATGTATTCGGCAAAGCAGGCCGGCAAGGGCTGCGCCGTGCGCTTCTCTCCCGACCTGCACGAACCCCTCGGGACCGGCGCGGCCCGCGGGGAGGTCACCCCGCAGCGCATCGAGAGACCTGACGGATAGGCCGACGCCTCGCGGCTGACGGTGCCGCGGCTGAAGGTGCCGCGGCGGAGGATGGCGCGTGAAGCAGGATGGCGCGTGAAGTGGTCCGAGCGCCTCGGAGGCGCGGGCCAGTCGTCGGCCCGGTCCTGCTTACCAGGAGCGCGACCATGACGGCCTGCGACTTACCCCGTGGCGCCGTCGCCGTTCTGTCCGCCGTTGTGCGCCGGTTTCCGCCGCGTTGCTGCCATGTTCGGGGCCCCGGCCCGCACCACGGGCCCTGGGGGTGCCAATCCACGCGTGAAAGGGCTGGCGGAGAGGGTGGGATTCGAACCCACGGAGGTTTCCCTCAGCGGTTTTCAAGACCGCCGCATTCAGCCACTCTGCCACCTCTCCCCGATCGAGAAAGACGCCATCTTCGGCCACCTGAGGCTACCCGTCTGGCGTCACATGCGGCGTCAGGCCGTTGCCTGAAGCAGTCTACTCATCGGCCATGGCACGGGCAGGCGTCTGCGCTCCCTGCTCGGATCGCATCGGCCTGCCCGCTGGCAGCGAGCTCGGGTCCGACCCACGATTCCCGAAGCGGCACGGTGACCTTCGAGGAGGCGCTCGAGCGCTGACGTGGCATGGTGCCATGACGGGAGTCACACGCTTGTCAGCTCCCTGACTCCCGTCATGGCGAGAGACCGCGGTTGGCGCCCGTCGCGGGGGCGTTCCGGGCGTGGCTTCGAGCGCGCCCCCGATGCGGCCCTGGTCCGGGGCCGCTACGCGTGCACCGGCACGGTGGCGTGGTCGAGGCCGCGCAGGATCAGCACGGTGCCCCGGGCGTTCGACTCCCAGATCCCGAAGTACTCGTGGCTGATCCGGTTGCCGATCACAAACGAGCCGGTCACCGGGGCGACCTCGCCGGCGAGCAGGATGCCCGTGGGCTTCGTCGGGCCTGCCTTGCCGGCCGCCTCGGGGTCGGGGCCGTTGCCGCTGATCGTGTTGTCGAGCACGAGCGTGCCGGCCACCGTGTCGCCCGGCGCGTTGCTGTGGACGATCACGCCCGGCAGCAGGTTGTTCGTGATCGTGTTCCCCATGACCACGTTGTCGCTCACCGAGCTGTCCGGCGTGTCGGCGGCGATCACGATGGCCCCGGGCTTGCCGTTCGTGACTGTGTTGTCGATCACGATGGTCCGCTCGACGCCGGCGCCGCTGTTGAACGCGGCCACCACGACGCCGCAGGCCTTGAAGTTCTCGACGATGATGTTGCGGCTGATGGTGTTGCCCACCGCCGCCCGCAGCGTGCCGGGGTCCGGCGCCGCGGGATCGATCGGCCCGTCGTCGTTCACCCCGATGCCGCCGTCGGCGTTGGCGCGCACGACGTTGCCGCGCACGATCGCGGCGTGCGTGCCGACGAGCTGGACGGCCTTGTCGTCGGGAATGCCGGCCGTCGGGTGGCCGCCGTTGCCGCTGATCGTGCTGGCCTCGACGAGGAGATGGTCGGCGTCCTGCGCGAAGATGGCGTGGTCGGCGGCGCCGCTGATCTGGGCGTGCGCGATGACCACGCCGTCGATGCCGGGGCCGACGTACACACCCACCTGGCAGCCGGTCGCATCGATCCGCCCGCCGATGTGCTGGCCCGCCGTTGCGACGATCTTCGCGCTCAGGCCCGTCGAGCCCGCGGGCACGCAGTTCGCCGCGCTCACGGCCGGGGGCGCGAGCGACGTCCCGAGCGCGAGCAGGGGCGCCACGAGCAAGGCGCCCGAGAGAGTGGTGAGCCACGAGGGACGACGCATGGGACGCGCTCCTTCCGTCTGCCGCGGCCAGATCGATGGTCCATCACGCGACCTCAGGAATCGCGACGCCCCGGGACGCGCGCCCCCCGAGTCGATGCTCTGCGCGCTCGTCCACGGAGTGCAGGGCCGGACATCCCCTCCTGCCCCTACCCGAGGTGGGGGCAGGCTGCTCGTTGGGGTCGCTGCGGCACGATCCGCTCGCCACGATCGCGCTCGACAAGCTGCGCCTGCTCGTCGGCGAGCTGGAGAAGTCGCTCTCGACCCACAGCGCTCTCACACGGTCCACAGCTTTCTCTCATCCTGCTCTCATCTCCGCGATCGAAGGTCGCAGCGTCACCGCAGTTGGAGATGGTGTGGGAAAGAGAGCTCGAGAGGATCGTCGCCGGGCCACGTGGACGGCGGAGACGACCAGGCGTGTCGCGGATCGCCGCCCTCGCACGCACAGGCTCGCGATCCTTGGCGGCGCAGCTGCGATCATCGTGCTCGTCGTCGCGGTCGGCGCCGCGACGACCCTTGGGATCGTGGGCGGGTCCGGCACTCTCGGCAGCTCGGTGCCCACGGGAACGGCCGTCTTCACGGAATCGGACCATCAGCACGTCACCGGGAACGTGCAGTACGACCGGACGCCGCCCGCCGGAGGCGCCCACAACGCCATCTGGCTCAACTGCGGCGTCTACGGCGACCCGGTGCCCAACGTGAATGCCGTCCACTCGCTCGAGCACGGCGCGGTGTGGATCACGTACCGGCCCGACCTGCCGGCGACCTCGGTATCGCAGCTGCGGGAGTTCGTGGAGACCCACGATGACGGCGCGCAGCGATACCTCATTCTGAGCCCGTACGCGGGGATCCCCTCACCGATCGTGGCCTCCGCGTGGGGCGCACAGCTGCAGCTCTCGAGCCCCAGCGATCCGCGGCTCGCGGCCTTCGTCGCGCACTACCAGGGGGGCGCGCAGGGCGGAGAGCCACGCGGGGAGTGCACCGGGGGGACCGGCACGCCGATCGCGTAGCGTCCGGACAGCCGATCGATCCAGCTGCCGTCCGCGTCTGACGCGTCGACGGGATGCCGACTGGCACGCCGCCGGCTGAACGCGAACGGCGCGCGCGGCGGAGTCACGCGGGCCGCGGCACGGGCTGACCGCCCGTGGCGTCCTCCCCCAGACGCAACCACCGCAGCAGCTGCGCATTGGCGGCGACGATGATCGTCGAAGCGCTCATCGCGATGGCCCCGACCGCCATCGGCAGGTCCAGTCCCCAGGGCACGAGGATCCCCGCCGCGACGGGGATTGCGACGAGGTTGTAGCCCGTCGCCCAGGCGAGGTTCTGGAGCATCTTGCGATAGGTGGCGCGCGACAGCTCGATGGCCCCGACCACGTCCCGCGGGTCGTTGCGCACGAGCACGATCCCGGCCGACTCGACCGCGACATCGGTTCCCGCGCCGATCGCGATCCCGACGTCGGCGGTGGCGAGCGCGGGCGCGTCGTTCACGCCGTCGCCGACCATGGCGACCTTGCGACCGCCGGCCTGGAAGCGGCGCACCGCGTCGGCCTTGTCGGCCGGCAGCACCTGCGCCGCCACTTCGTCGATCCCCAAGCGCCGGGCCACGGAATCGGCCACCGCCTGTGCGTCCCCGGTGATCATGGCCACCTTCAGGCGCAGCGCGTGGAGCCGCTGGACCGCCTCCGCCGACTCGGGTCGGATCTCGTCCTCCAGGGCCAGCGCGCCGACGAGCGCGCCCCCTGCGACGATGTGCAGGACCGTGCGGCCATCGCGCGCCCACGCCTCGGCCGATGGGACGGGCGCGAGGCCGAGCTCGCCCAGGAGGCGCGGCCCGCCCACGGCCACCTGCCGGTCCGCCACCACGGCGCGCGCGCCGCGCCCCGGCAGCGCCTCGAAGTCGGCGACGGGGACCGTGCGGATGTCACGGCTCCGCGCGGCCTCCACGATGGCGCGGGCGAGGGGATGCTCGGAGTCGGCCTCGACCGATGCGGCCAGACGCAGCACCTCGGCCTCGGTGGTACCGGCGACGCCCACCACCGCTGCCACGACCGGCCTCCCTTTCGTGAGCGTGCCCGTCTTGTCGAAGATCACCACGTCGAGCTCGCGGGCGCGCTCGAGCGCGATGCGGTTCTTCACGAGGAGCCCGTGCCGCGCGCCCAGCGAGGTGCTGATCGCGATGACGAGCGGGATGGCCAGCCCCAGGGCGTGCGGGCAGGCGATGACGAGCACGGTCGCCGTGCGGGTGAGCGCCGCAGCATGGGCGCCGTCGAGCCACCAGAAGGCGAAGGTGACCGCGGCGGAGCCGAGCGCGAGGTAGAAGAGGAACGCGGCCGCGCGGTCGGCCAGGGCCTGAGCGCGGGACGTCGATGCCTGGGCCGCGGCAACCATGCGCATGATCCCGGACAGCGCGGTCTGCTCCCCGACCGCGGTCAGGCGCACCCGCAGGCTGCCCCCGGCCGCGACGGTGCCCGCCACGACCTTCGCTCCCGGCTCCTTGGGCACGGGCCGCGACTCCCCCGTGATCATCGACTCGTCGACGTCCGCCGTCCCCTCGACAACGACCCCGTCGGCCGGCACGCGCGCACCGGGCCGGACCAGCACGATGTCGCCCTCCGCCAGAGCCTCGAGCGGGACGGTCTCGGTGCCGCGGTCGGTGATCCGCTCGGCCGTGTCGGGGAGGAGCTCGGCAAGGGCGGCCAGCGCACCGCGTGCCTGCGCGATCGAGCGCATCTCGAGCCAATGGCCGAGCACCATGATCGTGATGAGGCTCGCGAGCTCCCACCAGATCTCGATATCGAAGAGGCCGAGCGTGCCGGCCCAGCTCGTCAGGAACGCGACGACTATTGCCAGCGAGATGAGCGTCATCATGCCGGGCTGCCGGTCGGCCAGCTCGCCCGCAGCCCCGCGCAGGAAGACCAGGCCGCCGTAGAGGAAGACGATCGTGCCCAGGACAGGCGGGATGAGCGAGGAGCCCGGGAAGACGGGTGCCGTGTAGCCGAGCCAGTGCTGGGGATCGGGACTCCACGCGACGGTCGGGATCGTCAGGACGAGCGTCAGCCAGAAGCGGTCGCGGAACATCGCGACGGAGTGACCGGCGTGCCGATCGTGACCCGCGACATGCCCAGCATGGGGAGTATCCCCGCCCGCGCCACCGGTCGGCGTCTCGGCATGCATGACCATGGCGTGGCCGAGCTGCGCGCGACGCTCGTCATCCGCGCCCGAACCGTGGCTCATGTCTGTCTCAAAGCCTAGTCCATCATGATGCCGACGGCGCCGCCGGGCAGTGGACGGCGGCAGAGCGCCGCTTCGACACGCCGAGCCGAGCGTCAACCACGGCCGCCGCGATCGTGTCGAGCGAGACGCGCGCTGGGTCGTACGTCACGATGACGGCGTCGGTGGCCAGGTCGACGCGCACCGCGTGCACGCCATCC
>JAJYEB010000088.1 GCA_021790375.1 Chloroflexota bacterium
CGCAAAAGCGATAGCCCATCGCGTCGTAGCGTCCGGGAGCGGGCAGGTAGCTCATGGTCGATCCTCCGATGTGGCGGGCGGCCGGACTGCGTCTTCGGGTCGGGGTGGACGATGGCGGCAGTCTCCCGGCGATTGCCCGAGGACTCCCAGGTCCGCATGGATTGTCCTGCTTACGACCTCAGCCGGACGGCCCGCCGCTCGCACTCCGTGGCCAGGACATCGAGGCGGCCGATGACCGCGGCGTCCGTCGCAACGGTACCGTCGCTTTCTCCGGCTGCCGGGGCGCCACGTGACGCCACGATGCTCCTGATCTCGGCCAGGGCGCGGTCCGCGAAGGCCTGATCGTCCCGCGCATCATCCAGCCGGCGCATCCCGGAGGGGGCGTACCCGGTCCAGCGCCGCGAAACCAGCGCGGCATCGACCTCATCCCGGGCGTCGTCCCACCGGACCGACCGCACCCTCATCACGTCGTTGGCCGCGGCCAGCAGGTCGGCAGCAGCCAGCCGTGCACGTTCCTCGGCGGTGGCAAAGTCATTGCTCATCGTCCCAACCTCGGGGCCAGCCTACTCGCGTCAGCGCGGCAGGTCCAGCCGCAGGGCGCCTGGACACGGGCGAGATCAGCCATGCCGGCTCGCCAGTTGCGCGAGTCGGGCGTCGGAGATCCCGAAGTGGTGGGCCACCTCGTGACGCACCGTGGCGGCGACACCACGGGCCAGCGCGTCGGGATCGCGGAAGAGGCGCAGGTGGGGACCTCGGAAGATCGTGATCTTGCTCGGCAGGGCCGCGTCGCTTGCGCCGTAGGCCGTCCGCGGAATCCCGGTATAGAGACCCAGCAGCCCCGGCGCGCCCACCTGTGCAAGCTCGCCCGGTGTCGGCTCATCCTCGATCACCACGGCCACCGTGTCGAGCCGCTCGCGGAAGGGCGCCGGCAGGCCGTCGAGCGCGGCGGCGACGAGGGACTCGAACGTGTCGGGCGGATCGGCTTCGGGCGGCCGGTTGGAAACGGGGCGATGCGGGTCGGCGGCCATCGCGCGATTATCGCTCCCTCCACACCACGCGCCCGAGCCGCGGTTCCGTGGCGTGCATGCGCCGTGGCTCACTCCGGTGCCCGGGCCCGGACCCGGGGGACTCGTGGGTCCACGTCCGGCCGGCGCACCGAGGGCAGGGCACGCCCGTCGTGGCCGCGAGGCCCGTCGCCGAACCCCGACGGTGCGAGTGCCGGGCCGTCGGCGGCCGCGGGCGGCCCGGCGTGTTCGCGGCAGAGCACTCGTCCATCGCAGCACCTCGATCGCTCAACGCCAATCAGATGCGCGATCGGAGGCATCTGTCCCGGCGGGACACCGGGGCCGTACGGGCGGCTACCCCTCCCCCGGCCCCTCCGGCGGCAGCAGCCGGTACCCGGCACCGCGGACCGTCTGCAGCAGCGGCGCACAGCCCGGCGCGTTGAGCTTGCGCCGCAGGTAGCCGACGTAGACGTCGACGATGTTGCTGCCGGGGTCGAAGTCGTACTCCCAGACCCGGTCCAGGATCTGGGCGCGCGAGAGGACCTGGTGGGGGTGGCGCATCAGCAGCTCGAGCAGCGCCCACTCGCGGGGTGCCAGGTCGATCCGCCGGCCGTCCCGCCAGGCCACCTTGGTGACCAGGTCGAGCTGGAGGTCTCCCACGACCAGCACCGACGAGGCGGTCTGGTCGCGCGCGCGCAGGCTCGCGCGGATGCGGGCGAGCAGCTCCTCGAAATGGAAGGGCTTCGTGACGTAGTCCGCGGCTCCGGAGTCGAGCCCCTGCACCTTCGATTCGACGTCGTCGCGGGCCGTGAGGATGATCACCGGGAGGGCGGGGAGCCGGTCGCGCAGGGAGCGCAGGACGACCCGGCCGTCGATCCGGGGGAGGCCGAGGTCGAGCAGCACGAGGTCCAGCGCCTCGCCCTCGGCCTCGCTCACCGCCAGCGCCTCGTACCCGTCGCGCGCCACCAGCGTGGCGTACCCCTCGGCCTTCAGCCCCTTGGTGAGGAACGACGCGATGCGCTCGTCGTCCTCCACGATCAGGACCCTCATCGGTGTGCCACGATCCCCAGTGGCCGGTCCGGGCCGGGTCCCGCACCGTGCGGCGCCGGCTCCTGGGCCGCGCCGACGGCCACGATGCGCGAGCCGGGCAGCACGATCCGCACCACCGTGCCGATCCCCGGGGTGCTCTCCAGCCCCGCCTGGCCCCCGTGCGCCTCGGCCACCGCACGGACGATCGCGAGGCCCAGCCCGGCCCCGCGCGAGCTCCGGTCGCCGGATCGGACGAACCGCTCGAACAGGTGGGCCTGATCCTCCGGGGCGATGCCGCGGCCACCGTCCGAGACGGCCAGCACGATCCGGTCGTCGCAGTGGGCGTCGAGCGCGACGAACTCGCCGGGTGCGGTGGCCTTGACGGCGTTGTCGACCAGGTTGAGGAGCGCGCCGCGCAGCTTGGCGCGGTCGACCAGGATCACGGCGTCGGGCACGCTCCCGAGCGACCAGCGCCGGGGGGCGAGTGCCTGGGCCGCCTCGAACAAATCGGCCATGAACGAGCGCAGGTCCACCTGCTCCTCGTCCAGCGAGTCGGGCTCCATGGCGCGCCCGAGGAACAGCAGCTGGTCGACCAGCGAGACGGTGTGCGTGAGCTCGTCGAGGACGAGCGCGACGGTCTCCTCGGTCTCGGCGGCATCCCGGTAGCCGCCCCGGCGCAGCACCTCGAGATGGCCACGGATCACGGTGAGCGGGGTGCGCAGCTGGTGCGAGGTCTCCGAGAGCAGCTGGCGCTGGGCCCGGAAGGCCTGTTCGATGCGTTCCAGCATGTCGTCGAACGTGCGGGCCAGACGGCCGACCTCGTCGTCCGCGCCCTGGTACCCCAGCCGGAGGCCGAGCCGCTCGTGGGTGATCGCGCGCGCTGCCGCGGTGACGCGGTCCACGGTGTACAGCACGCGCCGCAGCAGCAGGTACGTGCCGATCAGCGTGAGGAGCAGCGCGGCGCCCGCCTCGAGGCCGGTGACCAGGAGCGCGTCGCGCGACTGCGCCTGGAGACCGGCCAGGCTGGAGGTGGCCAGCAGGACTCCCACGGTGCGCCCGTCGACGATGATCGGCGAAGCCAGCAGGCGGTACTGCTGGCCCTGCAGCGTGACGGTGTCGAGGGTCGTGGCCGCCGGCGGCCGGGCCAGCCAGGCCTGGATCTGCGCGACCCCCTGCGGTGCCGTGGGGCTGTCGGCGGGTGGCGCGCCGGCGATCTCGATGATCAGCCCGTTGCCGCGGGCCAGCAGGTGCGTCTGCACGTACTGCCGCGCGAAGACGTCCAGTGCCTGCCCGGCCGGGCGCTGCGCGGCGGCCGAGCTGAACTCCGGGATCTCCTCGGCCAGGTCCCGGTCGAGCGACCGGGAGAGCTGGCCCACGAACAGCTGGCTGACGGCCACCAGCACGACGGCGAGCGCCAGCGAGAGGAGCAGGCCGTACAGCAGCATCAGCCGCGGGACGAGGCCCAGCCGGGCCAGCGACCGCGGCACAAGGCGCCCCGTCCGACTCTCCGGCCCTGCCCCGCCCTCCACGACGCGCGAGAGCATAGCACCGGGCGGTGCCAGGGCCACCCGCATCAGCCGTTCGCCAGGACCGGCTCCGGCAGGTGGTCCGCAGCCGGCCGCGAGCGCAGGGCCCACTCGATGGGGGCCCACACCACCGGGTGGAAGCTCGTCGGGGCGCCGCGACCCACGCCGTAGACCACGAAGCCGGCATCGCGCCAGCGGTCCGCGGGCAGCACGTTGACGGCGTCGAGCACGACGCGTCGCGCCATCGCGTCGCCGAACAGCGCGGGATCGAGCGCCGCGTAGTCGCTCCAGCCGGTGGCCACCACCAGCGCGTCCGCCCCGGCCGCGACGTCGAGTGCCCGGTCGACGCGGGGCGCCGGCAGTGCCAGCGGCGCGGCGAGGGGGTCCTGGACGCGCACCTCTGCGCCGCGCTCCACCAACAGGCGCACCAGGTCCACCGCCGGGGAGTCGCGAGTGTCGTCCGTGCCGGGCTTGAAGGCGAGGCCGAGCACGCCGACGCGGGCACCGGCCAGACCCCCCAGGGCGGTCTCCAGCTTGTCGACCACCGAGACGCGGGCCCGGGCGTTGATCTCCTCCGCGGCCGCGGCGAGCGGCGCGGTGTAGCCCACAGCCTCGCCGACGGCCAGCAGGCCGGAGAGGTCCTTGGGCAGGCACGAGCCGCCGTAGCCCGGGCCCTGGCTCAGGAACTGGGCGCCGATCCGGTTGTCCAGCCCGACGCCCCGAAGGACCGGGCCGGCGTCCGTGCCCAGTCGCTCGCAGAGGCCGGCGATCTCGTTGGCGAACGAGATCTTGACCGCGAGGAAGGCGTTGGACGCGTACTTGACCAGTTCGGCGCCGCGGCGGTCGCTGAGCACCACGGGCGGGCCGGGCTCATAGAGGGCGGCCACGCGCCGTCCGGCGTCCGGGTCCTCCGCGCCGACCACGATCCGGTCGGGGCGGAAGAAGTCCTCCACGGCCCGGCTCTCCCGCAGGAACTCGGGGTTCGAGACCACGTCCACCCGCTGCCCGAGCGCCGCGACCTCGGCGCAGAGGATCTCGAGGGCCTCGCCGGTACCGGGCGGCACGGTGCTCTTGGTGACCAGTACGAGGTCGCGGCCGGTGGCCGTCACCACGTCGCGCGCGGCCCGTTCCAGCTGTCCGAGATCGGGGGTGCCATCGGGCCGGGGCGGCGTGCCCACGCAGAGGAAGACGATCGATGCGTCGCGCATCGCCTCGTCCACGTCCCCGGTGAAGACGAGTCTCCCCTCCTCCACCGACCGGGCGACGAGATCGTCGAGGCCCGGCTCGACGATGGGGATGCCGCCGCGCTGGAGGAGGCCCAGGCGGGCCGGGCTGGCCTCCAGGCAGCGGACGCGGTGCCCGAGATCGGCGAAGCATGCGGCGGCGGTCAGGCCGACGTATCCGGCGCCGACGACGCAGAGGTTCGTGGGATTCCCGGCGGGGCCGTGGGCGATGGTGGTCATGGGGTGGGTTCCTCCTGTCAGGCTTGGGCGGTCGCGCGTCCGAGGGCGGCGACGATGGACGGCCCGGTGGTCGCGGGCCCGAAGGCGCGGTCGAAGGCGTCGCGCGCGCTGCCGGCGGCGACGATGCGCCCGGCAGCGATCGCGACCACGAGGTCGGCGTTCTCGACGACGTGGAGGTCGTGGCTGACGATCAGCGTGGTCCGTCCGCGGGTGACCCGGTCGAGGGCGGCAAGCAGCCACTCCTGTGCCTGCGAGTCGAGCCCCGTGGTCGGCTCGTCGAGGACCAGGACGCGCGGGTCGCGGACCATGGCGCGGGCCAGGGCCACGCACTGGCGCTGGCCTCCGGAGAGCGACGCGCCGCGTTCGGTCACGACGGTGTCGTAGCCCTCGGGGAGGCGCACCAGGACCTCGTGGACGCCGGCGGCCCGGGCCGCGACGATGGCCGCCTCCCGGGAGAGCCCGCGGCCGCCGTAGGTGATGTTCTCCCAGATCGGACCCTGGAACAGGTACGGCTCCTGCGGCACGTACGCCACCTGCTCGCGCAGGCCGGAGATCGAGAGATCCCGCAGGTCGACGCCGTCGAGCAGCACGGCGCCGTCGGTGGGGTCGTAGAAGCGGGGCACCAGCCGGAGCAGCGAGCTCTTGCCCGACCCGGTCTGGCCGACGATCGCGACGCGGGCCCCGGCGGGCACCTCGAGCGACACGTCGTTCAGGGCGCGGCGGCCATCCGGGTAGTCGAGGCGGACGTGGTCGAAGGAGAGCGCGCCGAGGACGCGGGCCGGCTTCGCCGCGGCGTCGCGCTCGGGGATCCGCTCGTCCGTGTCGAGCACCTCGGCCAGGCGCTCGGCGGCCGCCGAGCCGCGCGTGATCGTGTTGCCGAGCTTGGCGAGCTGCCGGACCGGCGAGTACATGCCGCGCAGGTAGGCCATGAACACCAGCAGGTCGCCGGGGGTGAGGTGGCCGCTGATCACGGCGGTGGTCCCGAACCAGACCACCAGCACCGTGGCGGCGGTCATCAGGAACGTCACCGTCGGGGTGAAGGCGGCCTGGGCGGCGACCGCCTCCTGGTTCGCCTCGAGCGACCGGGCACTGGCCCGGCCGTAGCGATCGGCCTCGTCGTCCTCGCGTCCGAAGGCCTGGACGGCGGTGATCGAGGTGAGCACCTCCTGGGCGACGCCGGTGGCGGTGCCCTCCCAGCGGCGGGCCTGTCGCTGCTGACGCTTGATGCGGCCCAGGAACTCCCGCATGGCGAGGTACAGGACGGGCGTCAGCGACATCGCGACGAGCGTGTACTGCCAGTCGACCATGAGCATGATCAGCAGCATGCCGGCCAGCGTCAGCACGTTGTTGGTGACGGTCGGCACGGCGTTGACCATGACCCCCTGGACCGCCTGGACGTCGCCGCCCAGCCGGCTCAGCAGGTCGCCGGTCACCCGGCGCTGGTGGAAGGCAAGCGACTGGCCCTCGATGTGGCGGAAGAGATCCCGTCGAAGGTCGAACACGACGCGCTGGCCCGCCTGCGCCACCAGCCGGTCGGCCGCGTAGCGGAAGATGCCGAGCCAGATGGCGATCACCAGCATGGTCAGCGCGAGGACGTCCAGCCGGAGGCCCTGCTGCTGCGGGAGGAACCCGAGCCAGGCGGGGAGCGGCTGGGTGCCGATGACGTTGTCGAAGATCAGCTTGAGCGGCCACGGCTCCAGCCACTGCATGGCCGCCTGGACCACGCTGGCGGCGAGCCCGGCGGCGAGCATGCCGCGCACGGGCCGCAGGTAGGGGGCGAAGCGACGGATCATGCGGCGGCCCTCCCGGTGGGCGTGCTGATCGCGAGGGGCGCGGACGACCGGAGCGGCGCCGCGGACGGTTGGAGCGGCGCCGCCGCCAGCATGCGGCCCGCGACGGCGCTCCAGGCGTGGGTCGAGATCGCCCGCCGGCGCGCGCCGGCGGCCAGCGAGGGCGACCCGGGATCGTCGAGGGCGCCCGCGATCGCCTCGGCCAGGGCGACCGGATCGTCGGGTGGCACGAGGCGACCCCAGCCGGCCAGCAGGTCCTCGATCGGGTCGAAGCGGGATGCCACCACCACGCGCGCCGCGGCCATGGCCTCCACGACCTTCAGCGGCGAGAAGTAGAAGCCGACACCCGAGGCCGGCATGACGTAGGGTGCGGTCGCGACGTCGAACGTCGCCAGGTGGGCGGGCATCGCCGTGCTGGGCACCGCGCCCGCGAACCGGACGCGACCGGCGAGCGTCGCGGCGGCGACGTCCTCGAGCCTCGCGCGTTCCGGCCCGTCGCCCACGATCAGCAGGCGGAGCCGCGGCCGCCGGTCGGCGAGGAGCGCGCCCGCCCGGAGCAGCACGTCGACGCCGTGCCAGGCCTTCAGGCTTCCCGCGAAGCCGACCACCTGGGCGCCCTCGAGACCCAGGCCACGCCTCACATCGGCCGCCTCGTCCGGGTCCGGCGCGAACCGCTCGACGTCGACGCCGTTCGGCACCACGGTGACCTGTGCG